>JAHXHI010000413.1 GCA_025656775.1 gamma proteobacterium symbiont of Bathyaustriella thionipta | reverse complement strand
CTTGTAAAAATACCTTGGGGGTTTGGGGGCAAAGCCCCCATAAAGATAAATTCAAGAAAATGCGACAGGTTGGTTGACATCTAGCGTTATTACGTGATAATCCAGAAGCTTTTGTTCATAATAATATCAATAATCTAAAAACCGGTTATATATTACGAATTAAGGATTCTGATAGTTTAACTAAAATGAGTCGTTCAATGGCTCATCTTCAGGTAAAAAAACAGTATCAGGCCTGGAAAGATGCTAGAAAACAGAAAAAAAGACAAAATATCGTAAATCGACAATCTGTTCCAGCAGAAAAAGAATCAAATTTTGCTGAACTATCACTAATTTCTAAGGGTAAGTCTAATAAATCGTCACTAAATATTAATGGAAGTTCTCAGGCAGAAATATTAAATGAAGAGTTATTGACCGTTAATGAAGCAACTGCTTCTCATCAAACCGAGTATCAGGAACTGACTGCTCGTGTAAAAGAGCTTGAAGCGCTTGTTCAAGCCAAAATTTCTTTAATTGAATTAAAAGATAAAAGTCTTGCTATTCTACAAAAACAGCAGCAGTTAAAACGTATTAAATCCAATAGTGAATCAAAAGTATATGAAGATGCTTTGGCTAATGATGTTAATAATACAAAAGAGATTGCTTCAGCAACCCAGCTACTCAATAATCAGAAGGTTATGACTACTGGAGCGATACCTGAAAATGATGTTGAGCAATTGCAATAGTTTTTAACCTTCAGTAAATATATTGTTAATATCAGTAATTAATATATATAAGGGATATGTTTTGATAAAATTGCTCAAAATTAATTAAAAAACATTAAGAAGTGTGATCTAATCTACATTTTCTATTAATTTATACAGGAAGTTAATGTTTTTCTTGAGTAATTTATTTTAACATACTAATAATAAAGAGAAATAAGCTAAGTTTTTTTGTAAAAATAGTGCTATTATATATTCTGAATCAGTATTTGCTCAATTTTTAGTCTTAACTAATGCGTCCTTAAATTTTTGTCGACTAATAAATTGAGTCATTTGATACTAAAATAAGCGAATCAATTGCTTATTTATCAAATTTGTACTAGTTTTATGACATTATAGTGTAAATCAATAATATCTAAATAAAAAAGGGAGCCAGCAAGTGCGGAAATCAATCCTTGCATGTACCGTTTCGTTCTTAATGTCACCTGTGGCCAGCTGGGCATTGGGTATGGGAGATATACAAGTTAATTCAACATTGAATCAACCCCTTAATGCAGAAATAGCACTCCATTCAGTATCGAAAAAAGATCTTGATACGCTACGTGTAGGATTGGCGCCTAAGAATATTTATGCGCGTGCAAATATTGAACGCAGTGTATATCTTTCCAAATTTAGCTTTAAGATTATACAGCGAGGCAGTAAAAATTATATTGCTATTACGACAAGGAAACCTTTCAGGGAGCCATTTGCCAATTTTTTAATTGAAGCAACATGGGGTTCAGGTCGTCTTCTCAGAGAATACACGATGCTGCTTGATCCGCCAGAGTTTGTTAAGAAACAGGCGCGAACAGTGACCACCGCTTCAGCTTCACGTTCATCTCAGGTGAAACGTGCAACACCTAAAACGGTTAAAACGCCATCCACTGCTACAAAATCAAACTATGTGCTGACACCCAGCTCATCAAGTACTGGTGAATTATCATACGGACCGACTAAACGAAATGATACTTTGTGGGCTATTGCCAAACAAATGGCGCCGGAAAATTTCTCTGTTGAACAAATGATGCTGGCACTATTGCGTGATAACTCAAGTGCTTTTTATAATAATAATATTAACAATCTTAAAGCAGGTTATGTTTTACGTATTAAAGATAAAAGCAGCCTGGACAACCTGAGCCGTTCAATGGCCAATCGCCAGGTAAAGGAACAATACGAAAGCTGGAAAAATACGAGAAAACAAAAATCAAGTGCGAATGTGGTTGATCGAAGTGTTAGAGCTGTCGAAAGTACACCAACAGATGGTCAGCTAAAACTCATTACTTCTGGAAGTGATGCCAAAACAGTTGCTGAGGGTGATTTAACATCTCAGGGGAAACAATTACAAGAGAAGCTTGCGCTGGCAACTGAAGAGCTTGATTCTAAAGAAGTCCAAAACCAGGAGTTAAGAACTCGTATAAAAGAACTTGAGGAGCTTCTTAAAACTAAAACGTCATTAGTTGAATTAAAAGATGAAAGTCTGGCTGCATTGCAGAAGCAGAAACAACTTCAAGAGGAAACAGAATTAGAATTAACGGATGAATCTGTTTCAGATGAACAAGTAATAGAAGAAATCGTTCAGACAACTATGTCAGATACTGCTGACGTTGAAGTTGAAGTTTCTGAAGCAGTACTTTCTGAACATATTGATCCTTCAGTTGAATTAACTAAAGATGATCAATTAGATAATGAACTCTCAACGCACGAGATTATTTCAGAAATTATTACAGAAGAAGCAATTGTTGAAATTGATCAAACAGAGTCTAAAGCTGTTGTTCAGTCTGAACCCATTCCTGCTGCTCAACCTGAACCTGCACCTGTTGTTGAGCCTGAAGCAAAGCCAGTAGTTAAACCAAAGCCCATAGTTAAAGCTGCGCCAAAGGCATTACCTCAGGAAAATGTGCTTGATGTTCTTCTAAGTCCAGATATGCTTCCCTATACTGCAGGCGGCGGCGGTCTGTTAGTGGTTATATTTGCCTGGCTTGGACTACGAGGACGCAATAAAAAAGAAAATGAGTTTGAAGAAAGTATTCTAGATTCACAAATGTCTGGAGATGAAAGTGATTTTAGTATAGAAGATTCTGAACTGGTTGAAAGCACTACTGATGTTCTGTCAACTGAAAATGAAACCTCTTTCTTAAGCGATTTCTCAGCTGATGATATGGAATCATTGCAGCCAGATGATACTGAAGCCGATCCCATTTCTGAAGCTGATGTTTTTATGGTTTATGGGCGCTATCAGCAAGCTGAAGAACTATTACAAGGTGCAATTAAAAGTGAACCTGAACGTTTAGATTTTCAAATGAAACTTCTTGAAGTTTATCATGGTGATAATCTTAAAGATTCATTTTCCATTCAAGCTGATGTCGTAAAAGGCTTATTGCAAAAAACAAACGATAATTATGAGCTGACTTCTGAATGGACTAAAGCAAAATCATGGGCAGATAAACTGGATCTTAATATTGATATGCCAGATTCGTTTATTGAGGATTCATCGACAGACAACATTGTACCAGCAGATGATGAAACAACTCATTTAGACGATTCTGAATTATCAATTGACGATTTATCAGATGATCTTTCCCTTGATACTGAAGAAATAAATTTAAATAATGATTCAATATTAGGTGATATCTCTGACGATGATGATTTAAGCTTATCTTTAGATGATTCTCTTGAGTCTTCAGATAGTGATTTAGAACTGGAGTCTATTGATGAATTATCACTAGATGAATTAGAGAGTGAACCCTCTGACGATGCACAAGATGATTTTGATTTATCATTAGATGAGCTTGGTTCAGAAGATGGCTCTGATGTTGATAATGAATTACTTGATTTTGATGAATCAACACTCAATCTTGATGATACAACTTCACAAGCACAGAGCGCATCAGGGCAAGATAATGTTAATGAGCCTGTTGACAGCCTTGAGCTTGATGACAGCCTTGAGCTTGATGACAGCCTTGAGCTGGGAGATAACCTGGATCTTGATGAAGCTTCTGAGAGAGACGCTAGTCAGGATTTGGAAACCAGCCTTGAACTTGATGAGAGTCTTGAGTTAGAGCCCGGCATTGACAATGATGAAAAGGAAATTAGTCTTGAACTCGATGAAAGTGATGATTCAGAATCTGAACTTAAAGTAGATGATGAAGATTCAGACATTAGCCTTGATTTAGATGACAGTCCAGAGCTTGATGGTGGTGTTCAGGAAGATACTGTTTCTGAATTTGTGGATGATTCCTTAGCGGCATCAGATGATGATCTTGATTTGTTTGATGGTGATGATGATTTTGACGATCTTGAAGGTGACTTCCCTGAACTGGATGCGGTAGGCACCAAGCTCGATCTTGCAAAAGCTTATATTGATATGGGAGATATGGAATCTGCAACCAGCATCTTGAACGAAGTCATTGATGAAGGTGATGACGATCAAAAGTCACAGGCTAAGTCACTTCTGGAACAAGCAGCGACCTAATTGTTTTTTAATGAGCATATGCACCCTGTAATTAAGATTATCAGCCTTATTATAGCGACGGTTTTCTTAACACAGGGGGGCTGGGCCACACTTGCTTTAAGCACAATTGTATTAATCCCTTTTTATCTGATAGATGTTCATTTATGGTCTTCTGCCATAAAGATGCTTTTGAGATTAAAATGGTTTTTTCTATCAATTTTTCTTATATATTATTATTACACGCCTGAACTACGATCATCACACTCTTTTTTTAATATAATAAGTGAACGGTTTATACCTGGACTGTTTCGTATTTCTGTACTTATTATTATTATTTTTTCAGTTAATCTTTTTATTAAAAAAACCTCTAAAGAAGACATTTTATCTGCATTATTATGGCTATCTTCACCATTAAATGTTTTTCATATTAATATTGATAGAATTTCACTGAGAGCGGTTTTAACGTTAGAGTATATCGAAGATTTATCAGCACGATTATCTATCTACAAAAAAACAGTTTCTCCACAATCAAGTTTATGTTCCAGATATGCAATTATTAATTTTTTAAATCAAAAAAAACAATCTTTTTTTCACCTGGTTAAACTCTCTGGTATAATTTTGCACGAAATTCTTGATGAGGCTGACAATACTTCCGGAAAATTGTATACAATAAATTGTTTACAAGCACCTGCAGCAAAACAATTTATTTTTCCTCTGGTATTGTGCTTATCACTTTATCTCTCTTTATAACTCTGGTTTACAGTTCAGGTTTACAATTCAGGTTTTTTATTTATGCGTA
Organism: gamma proteobacterium symbiont of Bathyaustriella thionipta; assembly: GCA_025656775.1. Classification (GTDB taxonomy): domain Bacteria; phylum Pseudomonadota; class Gammaproteobacteria; order GRL18; family GRL18; genus GRL18. Next base: position 3,596 of record JAHXHI010000413.1, on the reverse strand, counting down.
TTGCTTTAGGCATTGAATATGATGGTTTTGCTTTTTCTGGTTGGCAAATTCAGGATAGTGATTTACCGACAGTACAGGGAAAACTTGAATCAGCATTGAGTCTAATTGCCAATGAAACCGTTACTAAATGCCAGGTTGCCGGCAGAACTGATGCAGGTGTTCATGCAACTGAACAAGTCATACATTTTGATACAAGTGCTCAAAGAACAATGCGATCATGGGTTTTGGGAGCCAATCGTTACTTAACTGACGGTACTATCAGTGTATTGTGGGCTCATGCTGTTGATAATGACTTTCATGCCCGATTTTCTGCACAGCGCCGTCAGTATCGTTATGTGATTCTTTCCAGACCCATCAGACCCACTTTTTTAAACCATCGTGTTTCCTGGGATTCGAGAGCATTAAACTTATCACGTATGCAGGAAGCAGCAAAATACCTGGTTGGAGAGCATAACTTTAATTCATTTCGTACTGTAAAATGTCAGGCTAAAAGTGCCGTAAAAAATATTTATTTTTTGAATGTCTCTCAACACGGAGAATATTTTTATATTGATATTGAAGCTAATTCATTTCTACACCATATGGTTAGAAATATTGCAGGCGTATTGATGGCCATTGGTTCTGGTGAGGCAGAACCTGAGTGGGCAGTGCAGGTATTAGAAGCTCAGGATAGAACTAAAGGCGGTAAAACAGCGCCACCTGGTGGATTATATTTGACCAATGTTGCTTATGATAAAAAATTCAATCTGCCTCAAATTAATTCGAAAACAATTATTTAACCATAATGCTTAGCTTTTGGCATCAGAATACTGATCAACCCAGATCATTGTTGCAGCAATGACAGCCGTGGGCATCACAACAAAGTTGACGAAGGGTATCATTGATGCGCCCATTGTTGCGCCGCCAAATCCAAGGGAAAATAAACGCTGTTTACGTTGTAAGGCACGTTGTTCATGAAATTTCAGTTTATGGTTAGCCATTGGATAATCCATATATTGTAGTGACATCATCCATGCCGTGAATAAAAACCAGATAATGGGGCCTACCACGGGTATGACAAAAAGCAAAATTAAAAAGGGGATAGACCACAAGACCATATAAATCAGCTTCCTGAGTTCCATCATTATGGTGGGCACCAGATCCTTCATTATTTGTTTAAAGCCATCAGATTCATTTAAAACTTTTCCAGTTAAATGCTTTTCAGTGGCCTCCGCCAATAAACTATTAAAGGGAGAAGCGACAATATTGGCCACCAGCGAAAAAGTATAAAATATCAATATTAATAAAGCCATACCAAAAATAATATAGAGCAGGGGTTTGATCATATCAACAATTGCAGCTACCCAGGACCACAGGCCTGATGTATCAAGCATTTTATCCATGTATTCACCAAAATAAGCAAATCCAAAATAAACACCTATTGAGAAAAAGAGTATATTAATGACTAGCGGGATGATGACATAGCTTTTAATGCCTTTTTGAGTGAGCATGGGTATTGCTTTTAAAAGATAAGAAATCCCGGAAATTGGATTATTGCTTTGAGCCATAAAAGGTCCTTTTTTGTATGAATATAATGATAGTGAGTAGAGAAAAAAGTGACGACTTTACTGATTACCATGTTGTTTGCGCCAAAAGAGCAGCACCTGCCGCTGCCTGTTGTTCATCAGCAATTATGACAGAAACACCGAGTTTTTGTTCTCTGATATAACGCCAGCTGTTATTTTTGGCACCACCGCCTATACTTCTTACAAGTTTGGGGTAGGGTGCACCTAAATCAACCAGTTTTTTATAGGCCAATGTTTCAATATCGGCCATGCCTTCCAAAAGTGCCTGAAAATAATCCAGCGGTTCAGATGGTTGAGGTGAAACTTTAGGTTTGAGTTTAGGATCCTGAATAGGAAAACGTTCACCTGGAGCGGACAGGGGGTAATAGTTCAAATCAAGCGGAGTAAATTTTCCATGTTTAATTTTAAAATCCAGGGCGTGTGTCATCTGAGTAAGCTGCTCAGGGCTGAAATATTGTTTAAGTACCTCTCCTCCTGAGTTGGAACTGCCGCCGACTAACCAGAAATTACCATAGGGTTGACTATAGATACCCGATTTCTTATCAAAAATGGGTGTATCTGCAATAATTTTCATCACCATGCTAGAACCAAGAGAAGTAATGGCCTGACCAACTTCTTTTGCACCTGATGCAATAATCGCCGCAGTACTATCTGTGGTTCCTGCACAAATTTTTAGTTCAGGACTCAATCCAAAGTGTAGTGCCATTGCAGAGGAAATTGTGCCCAATATTTGTCCAGGTAAAATAACCTGAGGTAGATAGGAAGGTGAAAACTGGTGTTTTTTTAACAGCTCGATAAGCCAGTTGGGCCAGCAACTATGTTGTGCATTATACCCCATTTTCAGGGCGTTATTATGATCGCTTACTCCATATTTTCCAAGGAGTTTTCCATTGATCCAGTCCACCTGATTTAAGGCATAGGCAATTGAATTTTTTGAATGCGTGTTATCAGAAAGCCATTCATTGTGTAGCCAGAGAATTTTGGCAAGTCCAGAGCTTACTCCAATGGCAGCTGTATTATCAGGGGCTGCCTGCTTAATTTGTTGCGCTTGAATAGTTGCACGCTGATCATTATACATGAGTGCATCTGAGACAGGGGTCCCTGATTGATCGGCTAAAAGTACTGTGCCGGATGTACCGTCAATGGCCAGATGAGTAATGTTTTCAAGTTTAATATGTTGTTGAAGAATACACTGTATTATCTCAAAAAGTACTTTTTCAAAAACAGTCCACCACTCATGTGGTTTCTGTGAATAGCCAATAACTGTTTGATTATTATTAATTAACTCTGTGCTTTTCTCAAGCCCATATTGAGCTTGAGAAATAATGCGGTGGTGTTTATCCATAACCACTGCACGAATTCCTGAAGTGCCGATATCTATCCCCAAACTGTACATAATCGAATTATTTCCAGGTGTTTTTGATGTGCTGTTTTATGGCAGATGAACAGGCACAGGTGGTGTCCAGTTATCTGCCTGATGTTCAGCAATAACAGTCGTATAGATACCTCCACGAACATAAAACTCGGCATTAATTCGCATAAATCTTGGCTGGGTGGCTTTTACTATATCGGACAAAATGTCATTGGTCACTTTTTCATGAAAAGCACCTTCATTACGAAATGACCATATATACATTTTAAGTGATTTGAGCTCAACACAATGCTTATCTGCAATATATTCAATATTAATTGTTGCAAAGTCAGGCTGACCTGTTTTTGGGCAAAGGCAGGTGAACTCCGGAACCTTGATACGAATGGTAAAATCACGCTCTGGTGATGGATTATCAAATGTTTCGAGCTCTTTACTAGGTTGCGTGGACATAGTTTATTCCTAAAATGTACTGAAAATGTTCGTTAAAATTCATTAATATAGATGAATTAAAAATTGAGCAAATTTTACACTATTGTAATAAATAATTCACATGAACATAGGTTAAAATCCCAGGGTAAGAGCATTATAAATGCTGCCCTAATAAAATTTCAGCCCTGAAATTATCATCCAGAGCAGCTAATTTACGCTTTCGCTTAAGG
>JAHXHI010000360.1 GCA_025656775.1 gamma proteobacterium symbiont of Bathyaustriella thionipta | reverse complement strand
CCCTTGTAAAAATACCTTGGGGGTTTGGGGGCAAAGCCCCCATAAAGATAAATTCAAGAAAATGCGACAGGTTGGTTGACATCTAGCGGTACCAGAAGGGACTGAGTTATGAAATGCTCAATAGTAAAAGCTTATAGGAAATTTCCAGATATTGTTTCAATTTTATGTCCAATCAAAAAATTTGTGAGATCGACTTCAGAATATTTTTTGTTCTCTTGGGTATTTTTAATATCTTTGCTAATATTTAAACTCTGAGGCTGATTCTGGTAACACTTGATGATCATTTAGCTCGTTGATTTATACTCGCTGAATAATTTCGTCAATCATAATAAGTTCGCAGCAAATGGGTGAAATAATGATTCAACAAATTAGATTGAACAACTATTCAGTTAATGAAGAAATAGCCCATGCAGTAATACATGGTATCGGCGTGTTACTCAGCATTGCTGGTCTTGTAATTTTAGTGGCATTCTCAAGTCTCTATGGTAATGCCTGGCATATAGTCAGTAGTATTATTTATGGTGTTACACTGATTATTTTATATAGTGCTTCTACACTCTATCATAGTATTCCATTGCCAAGAGCGAAGGCCATTTTAAGTAAAATCGATCATTCTGCTATTTATTTGCTTATTGCAGGAACATATACTCCATTTTTATTAGTTAATCTTCGGGCGGGAATAGGCTGGGTATTATTTGCTTTAGTTTGGGGTATTGCGGTGCTTGGAGTGGTCCTGGAAATTTATAGGAATGATCGTTTTAAGCGATTATCCATTGCGATGTATCTGGGGCTTGGATGGTTGGTTATTGCTGCAATCAAACCCATGCTTGAATTTGTTGGTACAGGTGGACTGGTACTACTTCTGATTGGTGGTCTTTGTTACAGTCTGGGTGTTATTTTTTATGTTCGAAAAAAAATGGCTTATCATCACGCGATATGGCATGTATTTGTCCTTTTGGGTAGTGTATTTCACTTCTTTGCGGTGTTATTTTATGTCATACCAAAATCCTGACTCAGATAGGGGTAGGCCAAAGTGTGACATGATAGGGGGCTGTTAATCGTTGCTCAAAACTAATTATTGAGCAAAATATTCAATGGCCTGATTTAAAAAGTAACTGAATTTCCTGCTTTATTTAAATCCCCTGATTACATGCTGATTTATATTAGTGTAATACGTGCCACATTTGATTGTTTATCATAGGTCTGGTTAAAGCAGAGTTTTTCAAATGATAGTCGTATACCGCTTTAAAAAAAGCTGTAATTTTTCATTCACTTAATGAAAAAGGCATTAAAGAAGCTTAAAATAGTAAACTTTATTGATAACCTTAGGATTAGTTTTGGGTGAATTTGGTGCAATTGCAGTCGGTGGTGCATTCGGTGCCATTATGCGTTTTTGGGTTTCTGGTGGTGTATATACGTGGCTAGGGCGTGATTTTCCCTATGGCACATTGAGTGTCAATGTGATTGGTTCCTTCCTTATCGGCGTGGTATCGATCTTATTAACTGAGAGATTAACCTTGGGTGCGGAAGTTCGTTCCTTTATAATGATTGGTTTTCTTGGTGCGTTCACTACTTTTTCAACGTTTTCTCTGGAAACATTATTTTTATTACAAGAAGGCTTATTGGTGAAAGCTGCAGGAAATATCCTGACAAATGTACTGTTTTGTATTATGGCCACCTGGGGTGGCATTATGTTGGCTCGTTCACTGTAGTGATTGCGGTGTCCTAAAATGGAATACTGATGAAAAACAAGATTAAAAAACAGGTGATTACATTAATCAGAGTTTATACAGATGATAGCCATGGTCATATTAATCAAATGCTTGAGCAACTGCACAAAAGAGATGATGTGTGCGGTGCAACAATTTTTAGAGGCGTGGCAGGATTTGGCAAAGAAGGGCATATACATCAAAGTAATTTACTCGACTTATCAAGTCACTTGCCTATTGTGATAGAACTTTTTCATAAGAGTAATCAATCAGATGAATTAATTGATTTTATACATGAACAGATCAGCAATGCCCATATTATCAGCTGGGACGTTAATCTTTCATTTGAACATATAGACTAACTAAGGACGCGGAATATATTTTTTTCCGCAATCCAAATTAACAGAAGTGGAAATATATTAAACATGCTGGATCCTAAATATTTAAGAAATAATCTTGAAGAAGTTGCTGCACAATTGGCTCGCCGTGGTTTTATTCTTGATACCCAAAAACTGACCGATTTTGAAACGGAAAGAAAAGTACTACAGGTTAAAACACAGGAGCTGCAGGCAGAACGTAAAAGTAAATCCAAAGTAATTGGCATGGCTAAAAAAAATGGTCAGGATACCAGTGAAATTTTTGCTGCAGTTGCAAAAGTGGGTGATGAGTTAAAAGCAGCTGAAGCACGTCTCAAAGTACTTCTTGATGAAACCAATGCGCTACTAATGACCATACCCAACGTGCCGCATGAAAGTACCCCTGATGGTGAAAATGAAGATGAAAACGTTGAAATCCGCAAATGGGGTACTTTGCCTTCATTTGATTTTGAAGTAAAAGATCATGTTGATTTGGGTGCTGAGCTGGGTGATGGCTGGAATGCAAAGGGTGGTCTGATGGACTTTGAAACGGCGGCCAAATTATCAGGCGCGCGTTTTAGTACCTTAAAAGGATCAATGGCCAGAATGCATCGTGCTTTGATCCAGCTTATGCTCAATACTCACACTGAAGAACATGGTTATAGTGAAAACTATGTGCCTTATCTGGTTCGCCCGGATGCTTTAAGAGGAACGGGTCAGTTACCTAAATTTAAAGAAGATTTATTTGCCATTGAAGGCGATGAAGAAACCATTAGCGGTGATAAACAACTCCACCTGATTCCGACAGCAGAAGTGCCTGTGACTAATATGGTGAGAGAGTCTATTCTTGATGAAGATGAATTACCGCTGCGTCTTACTGCTCATACGCCCTGTTTTCGTTCAGAGGCTGGTTCTTATGGTAAAGATGTTAGGGGTTTGATCCGTCAGCATCAATTTGAGAAAGTAGAGATGGTGCAAATTGTTAAGCCTGAAGATTCTGAAGCGGCTCTGGATGAATTATTAGGGCATGCGGAAAAGATTCTACAGCTGTTAAATTTACCCTATCGGGTTGTTGCACTCTGTACAGGAGATATTGGCTTTTCAGCAACTAAAACATTTGACCTGGAAGTCTGGGTACCTGCACAGGAAACCTATAGAGAAATATCTTCCTGTAGTAATTTTGGTGATTTTCAGGCGCGTCGCATGTTGGCCCGCTGGCGTAATAAAGCCACAGGCAAACCTGAATTAGTACACACGATTAATGGCTCGGGTTTGGCGGTTGGCCGTACTCTGGTGGCTATTATTGAAAATTACCAACAGGAAGACGGTTCAATTAAGGTTCCTGAAGCACTGATACCTTATATGGGCGGTATGGATGTAATCCGTTAGTGAAACCTGCTATCGTTGTTCGTACCGCTAAGATTGATACTGACAAACTGTCACATTTTGCGCAAAGGCTCACGATGTCGCCTTTGCAGGCAAGAATTGTGGCAAATCGTTTACCATCAAAAGATTTAGAAGATTTACTGGAACAAATTGTTGATGCCTCTTTAAAAAATATTGCCCCCCCCAGTTTATTGCAAGATAGCGACCGGGCAGTTAAGCGTATTGCGCAGGCAATTTCTAAAGGTGAAATAATTGGTTTATTAACTGATTATGACGTTGATGGTATTACCTCTCATGCTATTTTACTGTATGCCTTACGAGATTTTTTCGGTGTCCCTGAAAATAAAATACAACATCTTATCGGTCATCGAATTGATGACGGTTACGGTATTAGTCAGGGACTGGTTGATCGTATTCTTAATGACAGCCAGGTCTTACCAGACTTAATTATTACTGCAGACTGCGGTTCATCTGATGAAAAGCAAATAGCACAGCTCAAAGATAAGGGCATTGATGTGATTGTCACTGATCATCATGCAATTCCCCAGGAGGGAATTCCTCTTTCGGCACTGGCCACTATTAATCCTACCCGAGATGATTGTGCCTATCCCGATAATACCATAGCAGGCTGTATGGTGAGCTGGTTGTTAATGAGTCATCTTCGCAGCGAATTAATTACCACTAAAGTACTCACTGCAGACACGCCTAAATTAGCAACGCTGCTGGATTTTGTCAGTTTAGGAACTGTTGCTGATGCGGTGTCTCTTTTGAGCCCCACTAATCGCGCTGTGGTTAAGGTGGGCTTAAAGGTGTTGAATCAATTGCAACGACCTTGCTGGCAAGCTATTAAAAAATTATTGGAACGGGATTTTCAACTTTTTACTGCCGAAGATCTGGGCTTTCAAATTGGTCCCAGAATTAATGCGCGTAGTCGTATGTCTGATCCTTATATGGCCTTACATTATTTATGTGCGCCCACTTTGCATGAATCAATGCAGCATCTTCAGGAGCTTGATAAAGATAATCAACATCGAAAAGAAACTGAAAAGGACATGCTGGAAATAGCCTTCAGACTGGCTAATGAACAACTTGATACGCAACTATGGTCTTTAGTGGTTTATCATGAAGCATTTCATGCCGGTGTACAGGGTATTGTTGCCTCACGTTTGATGGAAAAATTTGGTCGCCCGGTGATTGTGTTAAGTCCGACTAATGAAGCAGGTAAACTCACGGGTTCTGCCAGAACAATTCCTGTGATTCATATCAGAGATGCGATTGAGCAGGTTGCTCGTACTCATCCGGAAATCGTTTTGAAGTTTGGCGGACATAAAGGTGCGGCAGGTTTGAAACTAAATAGTAGCAGACTTGATGAATTTAAAGTGTTATTTGATAATGCGATTGAGCAGCAACTGAATTCGGGCGATGATCTCAGACCTGTTATTCATACTGATGGTGAGCTATCAGAAGATGAGTTAAGTTATGAAACCATTGCTGAACTAAAACATCTGGAACCTTTTGGCCGTGAATTTGAAGTACCGGTTTTTGAGGGCGATTTTAAGGTGCAGAGTATTCGGGTGATAGGTGCTGATGGCATTCATTTGATGCTTCAACTTGCTACTGATTCACATTCATTCAGAGCAGTTTGGTTTCGTGCTCTGGATAATAAAAAGGATCCCTTTCCATTTATTGAAGGCCAGTTTATTCATGCGGCATATCAGTTAAAAGAAAATTACTATCGGGGAAATTTCTCTATCCAGCTGCATATCATCTACGCAAGTTTATAAGTCATTTCATACTCTGCCTTATGCTGTATTGGCGGAGTCAATATTTAACCAGCCTTTTATCCTGTCCCTTATCAAAGTATTTCCGTATTACTACCTGGCTTTATAGACTTATAACCTACTAATTTTAAGGTTTTTCAATGGCTTATGAGTCTGGTATTGGAAATTAATCTGGTGTAGTATAGCAGCCCTCTTTTTTGCTAATATTTTCCAGGTTAATGAGCATGAAATTATTTTTTAGAATATTTTTTAAAACACTGCGTTTTTTTCTTGAGCCCCTAATCTTATTATGGGATAAATTGACACCTCCGAAAGGTATCATACGTTCTGAACAGGAACAGAGTGACATGGATAAAAAAACTCAGAACCTGGCTTTATATCAATTTAATTCCTGTCCATTTTGCATTAAGGTCAGACGGCAAATTAAACGGCAGTCTTTAGCGATTCAACTTATTGATGCACAACATAATCAGCAGCATAAAGAAGCACTATTAAATGGCGGGGGAGCCATAAAAGTACCCTGTTTGAAAATGATTAATGAAACAGGTGAAGTAAGCTGGTTATATGAGTCAAATGATATCATCCGGTATCTACAGGATAATTTTAGTTAATCCATCTGTCATCCATCTCTTTGCTGGTTAAGGTTACCCCCTGCAACAATAAATAACTTATAATTCAAAAGTTTATATTGCAGGGGTGAATTCATTGGCGTTACCCCTCTAAAAATTCAGCTTAATATAATGGCTGATTTTTTTCTTACAGTATTTATTATGTATGTCCGGCATATAAATCCTCAATATCGCCGCTAAAATATTGTAAAATTGTGTTGCGTTTTATTTTCATTGTCGGTGTCAACATACCATTATTTATTGTCCATGGTTTGAGTACCAGTTTTACCCGGTAGATTTGTTCATATCCGGGGAATGAAGCTAATAAAGATGAGAGTTTCTGGGTCACAATTTTACGTATTTTGTTATTCTCAAGAGCGCCTTGATCCTTTGAGTTAATATGGGCCTCATCAGCCAGTTCTGGCCACATATCTTCATTTATCACTATAATGGCACTTAAAAATGGCCTGGCTTCACCGATGACAATAGCCTGTTCAAAAACGGGGTCACTACAAATAGCCATTTCCAAATTGGCTGGTGGTACTTTTTGACCATTACTTAAAACCAGAATTTCTTTAACTCGACCCGTAATATAAAGATGATTATTTTTATATTCAGCCTTATCCCCAGTATGTAACCAGCCCTCTGAATCAATAATTTTTTCCGTGGCCTGCTTATTCTTCCAATATCCTTTCATTACATTGGCTGCCTTGACCAATAATTCACCACTACTACTGAGTTTTATTTGGATCCCGGGCAGAATTTGTCCGACACTGAAAGGATCATTGTTGTCTAACTTGTTAGTGCTGATAACAGGTCCGGCCTCAGTCATACCATAACCTTGTGTTATTGTTAATCCCAGGCCGATAAAAAATTGAGCGATATGATTTGATAAAGGCGCGCCGCCACTGATAGCAAGTCGTAAATTACCACCCAGTTTATTCATGACTTTCTGAGCAACGATGATATTGAGCAACGGCCATAATAATAATCCTGGAAACCAGTTTTGTTTGTGTTGATGAAACAGAAAGCGTTTCCAGCCAATGTCTATGGTAAGGTTGAATAGTTTTTGTGCTATTGCTGGTTTGTCATTTAGCTGTGACGTAATTTTTTGATGTACCCGTTCAAAAATTCTGGGAACAGTGACCAGTACACTGGGTTTAACGGTTTGTAAATCAGCCGCTAATAGTTCGATTGAGCGTGCGTAAGCAATTTCTGCACCTGACATCATGGGGATATAATATCCGGCTGTTCGTTCAAACATGTGTGAAAGGGGCAAAAAGGATAAAAATTTATCATCACTTCGACAGGGGACTGCTGAAATAGATGCCCAGGTATCATAAAGAATATTCCGATGGCTGAGCATGACACCCTTTGGTTTCCCGGTAGTGCCCGATGTATAGACAATGGTTCAGATCATCTGGATTACTATTATATTCAAGGCATGAATGGTGTTTGCCCGTTATTTTATCCTGATAATAATAGGTAGGCAGCATTATTTCTCCTGCATGAGAACCTGAACTCGCTGTGTCAAGGGAATCCTTATGAGAGGTTTCCAGCGTTATAATTGCACTTAATTTTTGTAGTTCAGTGCTTATTTGTTCAAGAAAATCAGTTTGTTTATCATTTTTAATGATTAGGATTGAAATGTCTGCATCAGTAAGAATAAAAGCAATATTACCGGGTCTGTCATTGGTGTATAAAGGTACTACTATCGCGCCAAGACTGAGTGCAGCCTGTTCAGCAAAAACCCATTCAGGACAGTTATTTAACATGATGGCCACTTTGTCTTTTGCTTTGATTCCGAAACTTTGCAAAACAGTCTGCCATTTTGCCACCTCATTTATAGGCTTCTGACCATGTTAAGTTTTTCCAGGTTTTTGAAACCAGATCATAATAATGATAGGCAATTTTATCAGGTGTCGCTTTAACTCGGTTAAAAAACAAACCTGACAAAGACACTGCTGAACCCGGTGTAATTGGTTTGATTACAGGGTGACTGATGTTGTATTCTTTCATAATTAAATACCTCGTAAATTTATCTGCCCATGGGCATCAGATGCTCCCAACCGATCGTTGGTTTGAATCGTTCCCCATAGTCTTTTGATAAATCAACCAGAGTATGATCCATTGTTTCAATTCCCTTGTGTTTAATATAATGCATGGGACCGCCAAGAAATGGAGCAAATCCTGTTCCAAAAATAATACCTGCATCCAGGAGATCGGCATCTTCAACGACTTTTTCATCCAGACAGTCAACGGCTTCGTTAAATAAGCGAAACATTAATCGATTACTAACCTGTCTCAAAGAGAGGCCATGATAATTGCTTTGAGTTTTTACCGGTCTGCCATTTTTATAGCGATAGAATCCGTGGTCGGCTTTTAGTCCAACTCGGCCATCTTTTACCATTTGCTCAAGAATTACGGGTATTTTTGTTGTTTTTGATGAGCTGACCTGCTGAGATTGTGCCAGGATATCAGCGACTGAAAGACAGATATCTAAACCCACTTTATCCGTTAATTCAATGGGACCCATGGGCATACCAAAATCAGTTGCTGCTTTATCAATAAAGGCTGCCGGAACACCTTCACTGTACAACACAATTGCCTCAAGTAAATAAGGCATCAATATTCTATTGACCAGAAAGCATGGTGTACTGGTTACAGGAAGGGGAAGCTTGCCAATCATTCCAGAAAATACCAAAGCCGATTGTTTGGCAAATTCAGATGTCTGTTCTGAACTGACGACTTCAATCAGCGGCATTTTTGCAACGGGATTAAAAAAGTGAAGACCTACTAAACGTGAAGGCTTATTTAATATAACTGATATTTTATCCAAAGCGCTAGATGTCAACCAACCTGTCGCATTTTCTTGAATTTATCTTTATGGGGGCTTTGCCCCCAAACCCCCAAGGTATTTTTACAAGG
>JAHXHI010000085.1 GCA_025656775.1 gamma proteobacterium symbiont of Bathyaustriella thionipta | reverse complement strand
AAGGAAGTTTCACTACCTGAAAATGTAATTGTATTTAAGAAAAAATAATTTGGTCGGGGATGGCCGTTGTCACAACTAGGTCTACACCCGTCTTAAGGACAGTCAATTTCAGAGCTTGTATCACTTCACTATTGGTGCTCCCAAATTTGATGAACGACTGGAAACCTTAGCACCTTATACTCACTTACCCATGGAGCGTCAAACCGATGAATCAAATTGAAGAAATAGATAATTTAAAAACTCAAATATCTGAAGTGTATTCCTTACGTGAGTATCTAAAACAATCTTTGAGTGAAGGTCGTATCATGCCACGACATGGTTTCAAGGAATTGAATAAACTGGATGTTGAACTCTCTTTATTAGACTCAGAATTCAAACGGTTATGGGATTATCATAATAATAAAAGTTCTTAATTGCCCCCTTCTACCCCAAGCTGAGCCATTAGGCAAAGATGGGAAGGCCAAGAGCAGAAAAAACGGATGGAAATTAATTATAAAATGCGACAACCGAATTTAAGTTTTCCTGATAATAAATGGGAATAGCTAAGAGTGATGTATAGTCGTCCACATTCGCTGTCGTGATTTCAGGCAAAGAATCTGCAGTGAGTTCTGAACTCATTACAGGTATGCCACTGAGTAACGTTTCACCAATAACACCCTTGCCTTTTTGAATGCATCGTTTAGGATTGGCTGCTTCCACTTCTTCACTGTCCTGAATAATACCGGACTCAAATTGTAATGAATTACCTTCTTCATCGGGTGTCCAGATTTCAAATCGTTTTGCAATGGGGGTTGATTTAGAAGAGAGAAAGGTGACGACTGAACCAATGTCTTCGATATCTTCATTGGAATTAACTGGAATGGCGATACTGGTTGTAATGCCTTTATCTGCTGCTGCTTTTGAGCGTAAAAAAGAGTTTGAGCTGGCTAGATCCCCCATGATTAATGGCTGAGTGGTTTCCCATACTTTCCCTGGAAGCCCTCTGCCTCTTGGAAATTTAATACTTTTTGAGAGCCATTCAAATCGTTCTAAATCGCCATAATAACCATCGATCAGTGCCAGGCCACTTAAACCATCATCAGACCAGACTTCAATCGCGCCAGAAAGCTCATTGGTATCGCCGCAAAGGAATACGATAACTGCTTTGAGTGTCTCTCCAGAGAAGATAGGAATAGCCACTGCTGAGGTCAAGCCAACTTCATGCGCTACTTCGGTTCTTAGAAATGATGTGTTATCAAATTCTTTTAATACAACTGGACGTGCTTTTTTCCATGCACTTCCTGGCAATCCTTCACCATACGCAAATGTTTCTTTCATACTGCTGTTCTTAAATTCTTCCAGTGGTCCATAACAACCGTTATTAAATTCCAGAACTTCGCCAGATCCTGAGGGTGTCCAGATTTCAATAACACGAATAAAAGTGTGCATGGTTTATCTCCATTGAATAAATTAATAAGACTGTTTTATTACAGTAGCAATTTCTATGCCTAAAAACTTATTCATACTAAGGTTATTGCTTTGTTATTGATAAACATAAAACAATATAGATGAAATGTTGATGAAGTGTTGATGAATTTTCGGCGCTTGACTGTGGGGGGCTGATTTACTGTTATTTATGTCGTGAAATGAACAAACAAATAAATAATGTCATGTTTCATAAGCGACATTATTTTAAAACGAAATAAATAATACTTATAAAACAGAGAGATATAAAAATATTTTAAATTGGCATAGAATTTGCTTAAATAAATCTAAAGAGAATAATCTGGAGATTAAATGATGGAAATGAATGTAACTGAGCAAACGACAGAAAATGTGGGTGGTGGTTGTAGTTCATCGGGTTGCGGTGGCAGCAATGATCAACTCTCACATCTTCCAGAGCATATTCGTGAAAAAGTGCATGATCACCCCTGTTATTCAGAAGAAGCACATCATCATTATGCTCGTATGCATGTCGCGGTTGCACCAGCATGTAACATTCAGTGTCATTATTGTAATCGTAAATATGACTGTGCCAATGAATCACGTCCAGGTGTTGTCTCTGAATTGTTAACACCGGATCAGGCCGTAAAAAAAGTGATGGCGGTTGCAGCTAACATTCCTCAAATGACTGTTTTGGGCATTGCGGGTCCAGGTGATCCTTTAGCTAATCCAGAGCGTACTTTTGATACCTTTCGTCAGCTGACCGATAAAGCACCAGATATTAAACTCTGTGTCTCGACCAACGGACTGACTTTACCGGAACAGGTGGAAGAACTCTGCAAACATAATATTGATCACGTCACTATCACAATTAACTGTGTCGATCCAGATGTGGGTGCCAGAATCTATCCCTGGATCTTTTGGAATAATTGTCGGATTAAGGGACGAAAGGGTGCCAAAATTCTGATCGAACAACAACAAAAAGGCCTGCAAATGCTGACTGACCGAGGCATTCTGGTCAAAGTGAATTCAGTGATGATCCCTGGTGTAAATGATCAGCATCTTGAAGAAGTCAGTAAAGTCGTCAAAGCAAAAGGGGCTTTTTTACACAATGTGATGCCCCTGATAGCTGAAACCGAACATGGTACCTTTTACGGTGTCATGGGACAACGTGGCCCTGAATATGAAGAGTTACAGGAACTACAGGATAAATGTGCTGGTGATATGAATATGATGCGTCATTGTCGCCAGTGTCGTGCGGATGCTGTCGGTATGTTGGGTGAAGACCGAGGTGATGAATTTACCATGGATAAGGTTGAAGTCATGGAAGTGGATTATGAAGAAGCCATGCGTAAACGGGCTGATTATCATGCCAGCATTGAAGCCAATCGTGATGCACAAAAGAATCAAACCAATGAAACCTTTGTTTCTATTTCATCAATTAAACTGCACAAGAAAAAAGAATTACGACCTGTGCTGATGGCTGTTGCAACCAGTGGCGGCAGTGTTATTAATCAACATTTTGGCCATGCGCAAGAGTTTCTCGTTTATGAAGCCACTGAAATGGACGTTCGTTTTATTGGACATCGTAAGGTCGATCTTTATTGCAGTGGTGGTGATACCTGCGGTGACGCTGAAACCACACTGGATAAAATCATTAAAACGCTCAAAGGTTGTGAAGCCGTACTCTGTTCCAAGGTAGGCTATGAACCCTGGGAGCTGTTAGAAGAAGCAGGAATTCAACCCAATGGTGAGCACGCTATGGAAGCCATAGAAGATGCCGTGGCCGCTGTGTATGCTGAAATGGTGGAAGCGGGTTTACCAGATAAAGATAAATCTGATGCTTCGATTAAGATAACGGCGTAGGAGAAACATAATGGCTTATAAAATAATTGAATCCTGTGTGAATTGCTGGGCTTGTGAACCTCTGTGTCCCAGTGATGCCATATATGAAGCAAAGCCGACCTTTTTGATTAATCAAAAAAAATGCACGGAATGTGATGGCGATTTTATGGTGGCTCAATGCGCAAGTATTTGTCCTATAGAAGGGGCGATTCTTGATAGTTATGGTGAGTCTGCCAATCCTGCGGGATCTTTGACAGGAATACCACCAGAGCGTATGGCGGAAGCCATGGCTGAAATTCAGGCACGTTAAAGGAGCTTCTTATGTCAATTTATTTACTGACGTTTTCAAACAGGTTTTCAAATAAAGAGGCTCATAGAGGTTTGATATTTCTTCTATTAGGCCCTTTTATTAGATTCAAATCTTACCTGCAACACCTGGAAAAACTGCCAGGTAAAAAACCAGCTTGGTCCAGACACATTCCTAAACGTTCATGGCGTCGTCATTCTGCCTATTTAACCTGCTTGCATGATATGCAACAGGGTAAATAAAAATGAACACCATTATCTTTTATGAAAAAACGGGTTGTGTAGGAAATCAGCAGCAAAAACATTCTTTGACTGCATGGCTGCGTGACAGTAATAAAGATAATGATTTTTGTCTGGAAGTGAGAGATTTATTAAATACGCACTGGACACAAACTGAATTACTGAGTTTTTTTTCGGGTAAACCGATAAAGCAATGGTTTAATCAAAGTGAGCCAAAGGTTAAATCTGGTGAAATTAATATTAATTACCTGAGTCAGCAACAGGCAATTGACTTGATGTTGTCTGATCCGATTCTTATTTGTCGGCCGCTATTACAATATAACTCGTTAAAACAATCGGGTTATGTTGATGGTCCGGTTTTAGCTGCTTTGGGAATTTTTCTAACACCGGAAACCGATTTACAATCTTGCCCGATGATGGATGATGAACCGGACTGTTTCGAGTCAAACAGTGGAGATGCAATATGAACAATCAAGTGGATGTCTCCCGTCATCGCCATGCCGTTGAATTTGCCGATGGTGTTTACTGGATTGGTGCGCTTGATCCGACCTTACGTACTTTCGATATTATTCTGAGTACGGCCAATGGTACAAGCTATAATTCTTACCTGGTTAAAGGGAGTGAAGGTGTTGCGGTTATTGACACCGTCAAAGAAAATTTTAGTGAAGAATTTTTTGCGAGGCTTGAATCAGAGGTTGATTATAGTGACATTAAATACATAGTTTTGAATCATCTGGAGCCTGATCATACAGGTGCATTGCCAGAATTAATGAAGCGAGCGCCTCAGGCAAAATTGTATATTTCACAACGTGCAATTTCGATGTTAAAAGCACTGCTTAAGCCAGCATCAGAAGTTATCGAAAAAAACTTTGATTACACCACGGTCAATACAGGGGACAGTATTGGTCTGGGTGATCGAACCTTAAGTTTTTTACACACGCCCTTTTTACACTGGCCAGATACACAATGTACTTATCTGGAGGAAGAGGCTGTCTTATTTTCAGGCGATGTGTTTGGTTGCCATTATTGTGACAAACGTTTGTTTAATGATTTAGTCGGTGACTTCAGGTTTTCTTTTGATTATTACTATGCCCATATCATGCGACCATTTAAAAATCATGTCATGGATGCCTTGAAATTGATTGAGCCTTTAAAAATTAAGCAAATTGCGCCGACTCATGGCCCAATATTAAGAGAAAGACCTCGTCGATATGTCACTCATTATCGTGAGTTGTCTACTTCGAGTCTTTCAAGAGAAATTGTGAACGATGATAAAACCCTGATCATTTTTTATATGAGTTCTTATGGAAATACCGCACGGATGGCTGAAGAGATCAGTGAAGGGGCAAGCGAATTCGATAGCGTGAGAGTTTCTCTCTATGATCTCGAAGGGGGTGAAACTGATCCTTTTGTTGACTTGATTGAAGAAGCAGATGCCTTGCTGTTTGGCTCACCGACAATTAATGGTGATGCGGTGAAACCTGTTTGGGATTTATTGTCCTCTTTAGTGGTGATTAATCTAAAAGGAAAATTGGGAGGGGCGTTCGGATCCTTTGGCTGGAGTGGTGAAGCTGTAAGGATGATCGAAGACAGGATGCGAGGATTGAAAATGAAAATCCCTCAGGAAGGCCTTAGAGTCAAACTGATTCCTGATGAAGATGAACTGGAAACCTGCCGTCTTTTTGGACGCCAAATTGCCAGGAAATTAACAGGTAAAAAAGAGGACAAGGGTGTGATTGACTTTGCTGATTTAGGGTAAATCAATTCATAATCATTAATACACAACGAATACGATTATTTATATTTTTTAAACAAAAAAAAGGTGAAGACTATGGCTAAAGGAAAAATTACATTTGAAGATATTGATCAGACAGTCAATGTGCCAGCTGGAACACGTATCATTGAAGTCTCTGAGAAAATTGGTGCAGGTATTATTTATGGTTGTCGTGAAGGTGACTGTGGAACCTGTATTACCCATGTCACTGAAGGCTGGAATAATTTGACTGAACCATCCGTTCTGGAAGAAAAAGTACTGAAAGAAAATATGGCCAGTCGCCATGATCGTTTGGCTTGTCAGGCACAGGTCTTAGGTGATTGTAAAGTCAAGCCTGCCTAATTTACTAAGCTATTTATATTGAGGATTTATCATGCCATTAATTACGTTTACTAACCCCGAGTATAAGGATAAAACAGTTTATGCCGTTGCAGGAAGCTTTACAGAAACTGTATTAAAAATTGCGCAAACCAATAAGATACCCATCAAATTTGATTGTGGTGATGGTGAATGCGCCAGTTGTGTGATACAGGTTAAGTATCTTGGTAATAACGGACCTATGGGCTACCATCTGGAAGAAAAGGAAAAAACAGTCTTACGCGAGATTGGCAAGATCAGTAAGGAAAAAATGGAGCAGATGATTGTCGATGATCTACCCAGTGAATGGCGACTTGCCTGTCAGTTTATACCCAGAGATGAAGATGTTGTAGTTGAATATGAGGCAATCTAATGTTAATGAGAACCAGGGCAATGGAAACGCCCCAGGAAATCTATACCAGGCTAATGAGAGCACGTCGAGGGGAACCTGTTGAGGCAACTCTTGCTCGTATCTTAGCATCCTGGTCTCTTGGCATGGGGGAGATGCCGGATTATCTGGGTCTATCAGAAACGAATTTTTACCGTATGATGGCTTATTCGTTTCCAGATTATAATGTGGATGATCTTAATCACAGAGGTGATCCAATTGATGTTCAACGTCTGGATGAAACGGAGGATTTAAGAAAGCTGCTGATCAAAAATAGAACCAATTATTCTGAATCTGAACTATGGATGGTTGATGTTGTGACTGCGGGTTGCATGGGGAATGATCATCTTTGGCAAGACCTGGGTTTATGGCAACGCTCTGAATTGTCAAAGCTCATGATGGATAATTTTCATCCGCTTGCGAGTCGTAATGTTAAAGATATGAAGTGGAAAAAATTTCTCTACAAGCAGTTATGTGAAACAGAAGGCATTTATACTTGTCGGGCACCCAGTTGTGAAGTCTGTGCTGATTATGCCATTTGTTTTGGGCCAGAATAATGAATATCTCCTATAGGTCTGTCGTTATGACAATTTTTTTATGAATCGTTTTTTATGAATTTTTTTTATGAGTTCTTGTTATGAGTTCTTGCTATGAATAGTTCAGAAAATTATTCTTCAATGTCGCTATCAGAACAAACCAACAAACAGGACCGAATTATTGGTGCTTATATTGGTCTGGCGATAGGAGATGCTTTGGGTGCAACGACTGAGTTTATGACACCCAATGAAATTATACATCAATATGGAATTCATCGAAACATTATTGGTGGAGGATGGTTGCGCCTGAAACCTGGACAAGTTACCGATGATACCGAAATGAGTCTGGCACTGGGACAATCCATTATTGATAATCAAGGTGTTGTGTCTACTGCTGTTGCACAGGCTTTTAGTGACTGGATGCGTACTAAGCCCATTGATATTGGTAATACGGTGCGTCGAGGTATTGTTCACTATAGAACTTCAGAGAATCCAGTGGTTAATGACAATAAATACGACGCAGGGAATGGTGCTTGTATGCGTGCTTTGCCAGTGGCCATCTTTCATTGCAATTCATCATTTAAAATCTTAAAAAAAGCGTCAAAAAGCCAATCTCATACCACTCATAATAATACTGTTGCAGATGCGGGAACTGAGATTATCCTAAAAATGTTGGTCTCTGCTTTTAATGGACAAGACAAAAATTCTCTGGAAAAGAGTGCACATGAACTGGTAAAAAACTTTCCTGAATATCGATATGACAAACGTAAAATTGAGAATCCTTCGGGATGGATTGTTGAAACATTACAATCCGTTTTCCAGGCTTTTTTTACGCATAATAATTTTGAAGATATCCTGATTGATGTCGTTAACAGGGGAGGTGATGCTGATACCACGGGTGCTATAGCTGGTATGTTAGCGGGTGCCTGTTTTGGTAAAAAAGCCATACCGATTGAATGGTATAATAAACTTGATGCTAACGTAAAAGATGCCTGCATAAAACAGGCAATCGATTTATTTTTATTATCTGAACGTGAATTAATAATTTCCTGATGTTTTATAAAGAGATTGTTTCATTTGTTGATGAAACGATTATCTGATTTAGCCATTTCTACGTCTTTACTTGATGCGGTCATCCAGCCACTTTTAGACAGTTCTATTTTGTCGAATTGCTCAATATAAGGCTTAATATCAAGTAATGGTGTGCCATTTAGTACATCGGCACCAGTTATTTTTATACGATTTTTGTTGACAGAAATAATTTTGACAATGGATATACCTACTGGGTTAGGCCTGCTTGGTGCTCGGGTAGCAAAAACACCATGTTCCTTATTATCCATAAATGGGCGTACACTCAGTTTGAAACTGCTGGCTTTGTGAAACTCATAGATTAAATAAATATGTGAAAAACCATCCAGATCAACCAACCCAGCTTCATATTTTTTTTGATGATGATTTCACTAATTGTCTTATCAGCACCTTTAGGTTGAATCGGCATTTGTTCAAGCTTTTTATAGGGTGTGTTGATTACTCCTATTGGATTCATGCAATACTTTTTTCCTGAGTTTTAATATGAGCAGCCAGAGCACTATCCATAGTGGCAGCATGCAAATTAAACCATTCAGGCATATATACTATAATATAGCTTTTTGCCATCACTGTAGAGCCATGTGCAAGCTTTTTTGATAAGCGATCCAGTTCGCCTAGAACTCTAAGATGCTCACTCATATGTTCATGTATAGCGGGAAACCCAGTTTGTTGCATTAATTGACTCTCAGCATCAAAATGTGCTTTAGTATGCTCAAACAGTGTTTCGAAAAGTGTAACTATTCAGCATGATTTTTAATCTCAGATAAAATCAGGTAACTTTTTATCAAATAACAATTCCAATGCAAGACTTGAACTTA
>JAHXHI010000013.1 GCA_025656775.1 gamma proteobacterium symbiont of Bathyaustriella thionipta | reverse complement strand
TATGTCGAAAAAGCTTTTACTTGAAGAAAAGCCCGTATGGAGCGGCCTTGACGGTATTATTATCAGCAAACTGGCCAAGGTATTAAATGTCCCCCAACCTGCGGGTTATCTGGTACAACATGTTGCACAGAACTCAATTGCTTCACGAATGGGCATTCAGGGCGGTTCAATTCCCGCTAAAATATATGATACTCAACTCCTCTTAGGAGGTGATATTATTATCGAAATGCTGGGGATTAAAATTGAAAACTCAACCGATACGTTCAAACAGGTCAGAGAAAAACTGGATTCACTTAAGCAAGGCGCTCAAGTGACAGCCAAAGTACTACGCTCTGGTCAAACGATTACCTTATCGACCATGATTCTTGAAAAAAATTAAATTAAAATAATTTCATTTAAGAAGCTTTATGAAATACGGGATGAAATGTTAAAGCAATTAAGTCACTTACTGAATGAAATTTAAAATTTTTCTGACATGATGAATCAAAGAAGATATACCTAATTAGTGCTTGGGTCAACAATAGCCCCAATCATCCGGATAAATCTGCATCTTTTTGAAGCAATAAAAAGTATTTCTTAATACCTTATTCGTGGCTCAGAATAAAAGTAGACAAATCACCGGATAACGACTAGAGTTCTAGTTTAATGCCTTAATAAAAGTATAGACCGGAGTTTTTATGAAAAAAATAACCCAACTTATTTTTGCTTCTTCATTTTTAATTGCTTCAACATTGGGCTTTGCTGGTGACAACTACCGCTATGAAGATAATCAATACATTGATAATGACTGGAGTGATACTCCCTGGGGTCAAAATAATTCTTCCAGGAA
Source organism: gamma proteobacterium symbiont of Bathyaustriella thionipta (assembly GCA_025656775.1). Lineage (GTDB taxonomy): Bacteria > Pseudomonadota > Gammaproteobacteria > GRL18 > GRL18 > GRL18. The sequence continues at coordinate 7,997 of JAHXHI010000013.1, read as the reverse complement.
CAGGGATAGAGATAGTAACAATATGCCATGGAGCGGCAGCAGTATGCCGTGGGGAAGCGATAACCCCTTCTGGGACAGAGGTAGTTCTGCCTGGAGGAACTGGGATACCAATAAGTGGGGTGGAAACGGAATGCCCTGGGGTGGAAATGGTATGCCATGGAGCAAAGACAGAAAATACAATAAAAACCGTAATTATCGTAGTTATGGTCGTCCTTACGGGGGTGGCTATGGGAATCCTTATCAAGGTGGTTACGGCAATCCATATAATACTGGTCAGGGGTATTATCCTCCAGCTCCTAATGGCACCCGCTCCAGCATAATAAGCAATCCTTAATAATTGGGTGGATTTATATTTCACCTAATGTCCCTGACAATTAATTCTACACCCCTGCTATGTTTACATCAAGGACGGAAAAAGCACGATAATTACAACGGTTCTTAATTGAATCGTTTAATTATTTTTTATTCCTGTTTAAAGATTTTTACTTGAGCCCGCCCATCCTGAGAGATACCGGAACACAATCTATAAGCAATCATTAATCTTAGTAAAAATGAAGCATAATATTTACTTATGGTCTAGTATTTGTATAGAAAGGTTAAATGTTTCATATTGTAAGACCCTGATTAAATATAGGATACTAAAATGAAACCAGACTATTTGATAATAGGCAGCGGTTTGTCAGCACTGGTTTTTGGTGCTCTGATGGCAAAATCTGGAAAAAAAGTCCAGATTATTGAAGCACATGAATATCCTGGTGGTTTCGGTCATACCTTCCCCTATGGAAAGTATTATAAATTTAATGCGCAATTGCATTATGTTTGGGGTTGTGGTGAAGGACAAACGGTAAACCGTATTCTTAAACATTTGAATCTTGATCAAAAAGTGACTTTTGAGCAGTATGACCCAAAGGGTTATGACCATATGAAAATGCCCGGCTACTCACTTGAAATAACAGGCGATAATCAATTGTTGATCAGCCGCCTCAGCCAGCTTTTTCCAAAATATGCCGGTAATATTAACGATTTCATTTTAGAAGTAGAAACAATAAGTCATGCTTTTGACCGCTTTTCAAAAGCTGGAATCAACCTCGAACTCTTTAAATTACCACAAGCGGCAATGGGTATTTTTAAATACCTAAAATGTACTTTACAAGACGTTTTTGATCAGTTTGGCTTACCTAAAGAAGCGCAAACATTATTGGCTCTGCAATGGCCGGATTTTCTGCTGCCACCCAACCAGCTTTCCTTTCACGCATGGATTTTATTATTTACAGGGTATCAAAAAGGTGCTTTCTACCCTACTAAACACTTTGAGCATGTTATCAATTCACTGGTTGAAGTCATTGAAAAAAATGATGGCAAGATTATCTATAACCAGGAAGCAATTGATTTTGTCACTGACAATAAAACCATTACCAGCGTTATAACAAGAGATTTAACTAATACTCAGGACAGTGCTCAGGAGTATGAGTATTCTGGTAAAAATATTATCTGCAATATGGATCCCAAAAAGGCTGCCGAGATGATAGGGGCTGATAAATTTTCTACCCGAATACAAAAGAAGCTCAATTATGACTATTCAGCTTCAAATTTCATGGCTTATTGTGCCGTTAAAGATATTGACCTGGAACAATATGGATTTGGTAAGTGGAATGTATTCCATACCGGCAGTATTGATTTGAATGAAACATTTCAAAACATGTTTGAAAACCATGATTATAGCAATCCAAGTTTTGCAATCTGCACACCTGGTTTTTTAACCAAAGAAACGTCAGAAAGGCCCGATGGACAGCATATTATTGAGTTTTTAACCGTGGCTGATTACAATTTTTTTAAACACCTTAAAGATACCAACCCAGGTGCTTATAAAAAGAAAAAGAAGGAAATACTAAACACTATGATTGATATAGTCGAACAAAACTATATCCCTGATTTTAGAAAACACCTTGCATTTAAAATAACCGGAAGCCCGACGACCAATGAGCGCTATTGCTGGTGTCCGCAAGGTAATTCTTATGGTTCCACTCTGATACCTGAAAATATGAGCATCGGTCGGCTTAATCATAAAACGTCACTTAAAAATATGTACTTCTGTAATGCCTCTTCCGGTTTTGCCGGGTTTGCCGGAACATTCTGGACCGGAGCAAAACTCTACCAAAAATTATCGGGTGATCGAATAATATGAAAGTGGCTATTGTCGGTGGTGGTGCAAGCGGTATGACGGCTGCTTACTATCTTAATAAAAATGGTCATAGTGTGACTGTATATGAAAAACAGGCAATACTTGGCGGCCATATTCGCACCTTAAATAAGAATGTTAAAATAAATACTATTGACCCTGATCTTATATTAGAGGCTGGGGTCATCGAGTTTTCAACTGAGTTTCATACCTTTCTATCTTTAATGGAAGAATTAAGTGTAGAATTGGAGCCTGTTGATGTAGGCTCATCTATTTTTAATCGAGAGGGTAAACGCTATTTATCACGAACCGTAATAGCAAGAAATATTCGTGGTTTGTTACGCTTAATTGAATTATTAAAATTAGCATTTGTTTATTTGTCCGCTGCAGGCTTATTTTTAAAAACATACTTGACCAAATCATCCCACTTCCATGATCAATCAATGGCTCATTATGTAAAAAATAACTCTGTTAAAAATTCCTGGTTAAAGCTGCTCACCATGTATTGCTACTCTATTCCCTTTAAACAGGTGAATAGAGTACCCGCAGAATTAGCACTTTCAGCCTTATATAATTATGTGCAGACAGATTGGTATCGCATTAAGGGTGGAGTATATGGCTATATAGAAAAGATATTGGAGCACTTTAACGGTAAAGTGGTGTTGAATGCATGTATTACCAGCGTGAGTAGATCAACAAAGGGAATAAGCATTCATTTACAAAATGAAAAAGATGAACTCTTTGATAAAATCATATTTGCTGTTCCACCGGATCAAGTGTTAAAACTACTGTCAGCCCCTACTGAAAAAGAGGTCAAATATTTTAGAGCATGGAAAGAAAACCGGGCACAAACAATTGTTCATACTGACTCACTTATTTATAAAAAATATGGCATAAGTCAGGCTTCCGAATTTGATTTTTTCCAGACTAAAGACGGCTGGGGATATAATGCCTGTTTGAATCAGATCTGTGGACTAAAACCCATACCACGATATAATCTATCTTTTAATCTTAACCACCTTATCAGCCAGGAAAGCATCATTTATCGGGCTGAGCATCATACACCGATGTATACTGTAGAAGCATTTAAATATCGAAATCAAATCCTCGATAATAATGGCGAGAACAATACCTATCATGCCGGTGCATATCTTTATGATGGTTTACATGAAGGGGCTGTTTTGTCTGCTAAAACAGTCGCTGAACTTATTGAATAAATTTCCCCTTTTCTTAAAGAGAAAATATCGATCAGGCGATACCACTCATTTCAGACAAGCTCAATGCCTTTATGAGCACATTGTTGTGCTGCCAGTTTACAGGCATTGGCAAGACTTTTCTGGATAGTCTTTTTTTTGATTTGATGATCAATAATAGCGGCATTAAATACATCACCTGCTGCCAGCGTGTCAACTGCATCAACTAAATAAGCATCCTGCCAATAATAGTTTTGTTTGAAAATCGCAGCAGCACCCAGGCTTCCCCAGGCACAAAAAATTATTTTATGAGTATATTTTTTACCCATATATTGACAAAAATCATCGGCACGATTAAATCCCTGAGTTTGAGCGTAGTGCCTGGAAAAGATAATGATATCCGCATACTTAATTAAACTTTCTATATTGTCTCTTGATTTTTCAAGCTCAAGTGAAATGACTATTCCAGGAAATTGCGCTTTTACATGGGCCATCATTTTAAGCGTTTGCTCAACATTTCTTCCCTCAAAATGTATATGTTCAAACTGCTGCAGATTAATGTTTATAAAATCATTAAAGTGATATTCTGGCAGGTCACGGTAATGACTAATGGTTCGAGAACCTGTTGCCTGATTTAAGATAATATAAGAAGTCGGTACTTTACCCTGCGCTAACAACTGACCATATTTATAATTGATCTGATAGTGCTCAAAATCGTCCAGAATAACCCGACAATCTGCTTCATTCACTAAAGTCCCTGCCCAGTAACATTGATGGCCTAACTGGCTAAGTACAACCGAGGTGTTGGCAGCATTACCGCCACGACATTTGTCCTGCGCCAGGATTCGTATTTCATCATCTTCGGAGGGATAACTGGCCACTTCATTGACAATATCCACTGTTGCGATACCCACGCATAAGATTTTCGCCATAGCAGTCCTAATTTTTCTTTTTTTGAGCAGCTTTGTTTAATAACAGCTCAATCTGCTCAGCAGATAACTGCTTTAGATGTTGGCTTAAATTCTTTTTATCAAAAGATTCTTTGTTTTTTAAGTCTCTGATTTTTCTGGCGGCTTCAGTAATACCTCGATGTTTGATGTCAACATATTCAAAACAAAGTGATGCGAAGTCATTAGAATGAATGCCTAATTCCTTACTCATTTTCTTTAAATTATCATAGGCTTTATTTGATATTTGCAGTTGAATGAATTTTTTCACAGCTTACTCTTTGGTTTAAAACACATTTTCATTAAATCGACTGAATTGATACTCACTACAAAATTCTGGACTCAAATAGCAATTCAATGGATAATGGAGTATTCAGTTTTGATACAAGATTAGCTATATAGAATCCTATGAACAGTATAAAGACCAGCACAGATTGGGAAACCAGCGTCCCGTCAACCCTTGATGTTGAACATAACAAACCACAGATAAATGAGCAACAGCAAAACAGCCTTATTCAACGCATTAAGCAGCTACTGATTGAACAAAATGCTATTTTAGTCGCCCATTATTATACGGATCCCATTTTACAGCAATTAGCAGATGAAAGTGGCGGCTGCGTGGCTGATTCATTAGAAATGGCACGTTTTGGTAAAGAAAGTGCTGCAGAAAAAATTGTTGTGGCCGGTGTTCGCTTTATGGGTGAAACAGCAAAAATTCTTTCCCCTGAAAAGACCATCGTCATGCCTGATCTTAAAGCCAGCTGCTCTCTTGATCTGGGCTGCACTCCCGAAGACTTTATTCCCTTTTGTGATGAACATCCTGATCGTACTGTGGTTGTTTATGCCAATACCAGCGCGCAAGTTAAAGCACGTGCTGACTGGGTAGTTACATCAGGTATTGCAACAAAAGTCGTCGAGCATCTGGTTCGTGAAGGCAAAAAAATACTTTGGGCACCTGATCGCCATCTGGGTAAATACATTCAAAGTGTCACTCATGCTGATATGCTGCTTTGGCAAGGTTCATGCATTGTCCATGATGAATTCAAGGCGGATGCTCTGCTCGCACTCAAAGAAAATAACCCGGATGCTAAAATATTAGTTCACCCTGAGTCTTCTTACACTGTGGTCGAAATGGCTGATGTCGTCGGCTCAACGACACAGCTTATCAACGCGGTCAAGACCATGCCGGACAAGACTTTCATTGTTGCCACGGATAATCGTATTTTTTATAAAATGCAGCAGGCAGCACCAGAGAAACAACTCATTGAAGCCCCTACCGGCGGCGTGGGGGCTACCTGTACTATGTGCGCACACTGCTCATGGATGGCAATGAATAGTCTGCAGGGTATTTTGGATGTACTTGAGCAGGACAGCAATCATATACACGTTGAAGAAAGTGTCCGTCTTAAAGCATTTGCATCAACACAACGGTTATTAGATTTTGCTGCAACGTTATAATTAGTCTAGCCAGAATCCCCCTGTAACATCTATTTCAGGTGTATTTATTCGTCTTAATTTACAGCTGGCACTTATCAAGTTAATACAGGCTTTATTTGTATCTTATTAATCAAACCTTCGTTAACCCAGTTCTGAATAAAGCCTGCCACTCTTGCGGGCGCATATTGTTCGTCAATCCATTCACAAATCCCCTGACAAATATAAGAAAAATCATTACCGCAGAGCATAGCATCCAGAGCCCATGCTTCGTCAACATCCATTGAACGATACAGGGTTCGTAAATCTTTGCGCCAGATGCACCAGCCGATGGGGTAGTCATTTTCAAGCATCTCAATGGGAGGCTCGTCATTATCAATCGCTTGCCATAATTGGGGGACGTTAAAACACAAGTTAATTCGATTCACTGTTGGGTGAAAGTCAAACTTCAATTCAAGCCACTGTTCCGGTGCGATTGTCTGCAAGCTTTCCAGATTCAGATGCGGCTTATTGGCTGCATCAAATGCTTCTCTTAACAGCCATTCGAATTGAGCCATTTCAGCCAGAATAGTCTGCTCTTTATAGCCTTCTGAAAACGCTAAAAATGAGCTCATTTGATGACCAAAATAGCGCAAAGAAAAATGCTGTGATGGTTTTTCATTTAAATAATCCACACCAAGCTGAAAAAAATCGTCATCACCCAGTAAGGTGTGCAACGCAGGAAAGGTATCTTCAAGGGCTTCTATTAATCGAAATTTGTAGGCATTGGCATAAATATCCAGACGCGTTTGCACCGGGACTTTAGCAGTGCCTGTTACTGATTGCTTGATCTGCGGGTTGGCAAGCTGCAGCCAGGATAGCATTTGCTGTTGAAGATCACCTAACTTATGATGTGCTTCATTCATGCGGTCACCTGTTGGCTGTGCAATTGATCGTCAGCCAATCTAGATTGTAGATTTTGTATCAGTGTTGATTCATAGCCCGACTGCTTAACTTGAGCTGAAACACTTCTGGCCATATTGAGTTCCATTAAAAGTGTTGCTAATGGTGGGATATTATCATCCCGTTCTATCATAAAGGTGATATCACCAAAATGCTCAACCGCTTTGGCATACAGAGACCAGACGGCATCACAAACCGGCATATCATGAGTGTCAATGATGTAATCACCATAATCACTATGGCCTGCTAAATGAAATTGCTGAACCCGTTCCCTGGGTACTGACAACAGGTAATCCAGCGGATCAAATTCATGATTGACCGCTGAGACATAAATATTATTAATATCCAGTAATAATAGACAATCAGCTCTATGAGCAATTTCAGATAAAAATTCCCACTCTGTCATTTCTGATTGTTTATAGCTGACATAGCTGGACACATTTTCTATCAGCATGCGGCCGCCCAAAAAGTCCTGAACCTGTTGAATACGTTCAACGACATGCTTAATAGCCTCTTCGGTATAAGGCAAGGGTAATAAATCATGGGCATTCGTGCCATTCGTACCCGTCCAGCAGAGATGATCAGAGAGCCAATGTGCATTAATTCTATTTTTTAGTAATTTGACCTGTTTAAGGTAATCTTTATCCAAAGCACCCGTATTGCCAATATTCATGGAAACACCATGCATTGCCATAGGGTAGCGTTCAGCTATCTTATCCAGAAAGTATAAAGGTTTACCCCCTGCCACCAGATAATTTTCAGTGAGTATCTCAAACCAGTCAATATTTAGAGAGGAGCCTTCAGCTTGTGAGGAGCCTTCAGCGGGGAAAGAGTCAATCACATCCTGATAATGTTCTTTTCTTAAACCAAGACCAAATCCCATATTTTGATATTTTTTACTATTATCCATCATTCCAGTTGTTTATTATTCATTCAAACCAGTGAGTAAAAAAACATTGCCATTCTAATACCCGCTTCAGATTAAATAATGATGTAAAAAGCAGGTATCAGTCAGCGTTCGATTAACCGAGGACTTTTCCGCCTTGATCAACACATTCTTTTTCTGTTGCCTTAATCCAGCCCTGACCTTTACAACTATTTTGACCTTTACATGCATTGGTCGCTGTAGCACAGGCAGAACTGCCCTTGCACGCGTTAATACCACTGCACTTCACCATCGCTTCAGCCGATGATGCGGTTGCCGTTGCAGTAAACTATAGTGGACCCCGAAAACTGGACAATAGGTTAAGATATAAGAGCTAACCTAATGGGGAACCTAAAAATGAGTAGAAAGAGAAAATC
>JAHXHI010000193.1 GCA_025656775.1 gamma proteobacterium symbiont of Bathyaustriella thionipta | reverse complement strand
CGGTGGAAAAACTGGAAGAGTTGCTTCCCTGGAATTTTAAAAATCAGCATTAGATAAAGTCAAGAACGCTGCTCATTAAGCGTTTACGTTTTACCAGTACTTTTTCACAACTCGAACATCAGGGGCATCATCATTCACCGAGCTGGTATCATGGCCGTCACTGGAACAGCAACAATCTGAGTCGTTTTTCCTCAGCAATGGGCAATTCATTAAGTTCAGCTATAGCATCTTCATCAACCGCTCCAGGCTCATCATCCGGCAGTGGCGGCTCATCTGGCGGTGGTGGCGGCGGAGGCGGTGGTGGTGGCTGGTAACAAATTGACTATTAACAAATTGACTATTAACAAACACAAGGATATCAACAATGAATCCAGAAGAAGAGTATATTATAAGCTGCCCTTATTGTGGTGAAACAATACATGTCATGCTCGATTGCTCTTACCTTGATCAGGCAAGTAATCAACACTATATTGAAGATTGCCAGGTATGCTGCAGACCCATTAGTTTTCATGTCAATTATGGCAGTGATAATTTAATACAACTAAGTGTGGCACATGAAAATGAATAATATACAGGCTGAAAATATCAGATTTATAAATCCGGGCTACAGCAGCTACCACCACTGCAACCACCTGTTTTTATCACTTTAGCATTCTTATTGATGATATATTTCAATGACAGATAAAGAAGAATCACAGATGATACCTGGGTAACAAATCCTGCTTCTTCTTCATGTTCATCAATCATAAACATCTGCCCCAGACTTTCTGGAAAAAAGTGATCAAAGAAAAAACCAAAAAGTAAGCTACCGACAATAACCGACAATAAGTAAATTATCAGCGAAGTTTTCCCTAATGTTTTTAATATGACACTCATTGTAATGGTATTAGTTGCAGGTCCTGCAGTTAAAAAAATAAATGTCGCACCCGGTGAAAAACCAGCAGAAAGTAATGACAGACCTAATGGAATTGACGCTGTTGCACAAACATAGAGAGGAACTGAAACAACAAGTACTAAAGCATAATTCACAAGTGGATTTGATGAAATATAGTCAACCAGGTTTTCCGGCATAAAAGTGACAATTAATGCACCAAGCACCAGACCAACCATTAAAGAACGGGCGATATCTTTATAAATATCATCAAAAGCATAAGACATTATTTGTTGAAAAAGATTTTTTCTGTCTTCTGCTTTAACCACATTGATGCTTAGTGGCTGACCAATAACATGGTTAACTGTTTTAAACTGACCAATGTCATCCTTCTTTTCGACTTCAACCGATTCATCTTTGCCCAATAACAATGTTAACAGACCTGCCATCAAAGAGATAATAACGGATGTTATGACACGATAAATGGTAAACAACCAGCCAAAAACCGCATAGGTAGCCATAATTGAGTCAGCACCGGTAATGGGTGTTGAAATTAAAAACGTTTGAATGGCACTTTTCGAAGCACCACTTTTTTTCAAAGCACTCACAAAGGGAATCACACTACAGGAACATAAAGGTAGAGGAATGCCTAATACAGCAGCCTTAATATTAGCCATAAAATTATGCTGTCCCAGATGTTTTTTGATAAAAGCATCCGGTAACAGCAGTTTGAACACACCGGCAACTAATACCCCTATTAATATAAAAAAAGCGATTGAATTTAATAAAAGCCAAAAATTGCCCAAAAATTCAAGCAGTATTTCTTTCATTTAGACCTTCTTATTTTTTAAGTAAAGAGTTGTGCTGTATTAAATGCGATAAATGATAAACTCCATGCAGTCGCCGTGGTAAAAACAAACAAATACGCAAGATATTTCCAACTGCCCGCTTCACGCATGAAGACCATAGACGCGGCTAAACAGGGTAAATAAATCATGACAAAAACGATAAATGAAATGCCTGCGGGTAAACTGATGTTGGCTCTGATTTTCTCTATCAGACCAGAGCTTTCTTCATCTTGTTCTTCACCTAAACCGTATAAAACACCCAGCGTTGCTACCACCACTTCTTTAGCCGCCAGACCTGTCTCTAATGCAATAGCCATACGCCAGTCATAGCCTAATGGTGCAAAAAAAGGTTCTGAGGCATGTCCAATAATCCCTAAATAACTATGTTCCAACTTATATTGTGCTAACTCATTATTTAATGCTGAAATCGCTCTTTCATTGTCAGCTTGTTCAATTTTCACTTGATACTGCTGTTCTATTTCCGGCAGCTTGGGGTAATTACTGGCAAACCAGACCAATACAGATGCCAGGAGAATAAACGTGCCTGCTTTTTTCAAATACATCATGGCCTGACCTGAAACTGTATGCCAGATTAATTTGAATGAAGGCAAACGATATTTAGGCATTTCCATAACAAAGGGTTCATCATCTCCCTTAAATGCCGTCATTTTCAGCACTTTAGCTGCAATAATACCTAATAGAGCTCCAGTAATATAAATAAGAAAGAGTAAGTTGCCGGCATGATGCTCCGCAAAAAAAGCACCAACAAATAACACATAGATCGGTAGTCGTGCACCACAACTCATAAAACCAATAATAAAGAGTGTCAGCAGACGATCACGATCATTTTTTAATGTTCTGGCAGCCATATATGCGGGTACAGAACAACCAAAACCGCTCACTAAGGGGATAAATGATTTACCGTGCAAACCAAATTTATGAAAAAAACCATCCAGAAGAAATGCGACACGACTCATATAACCCGTTGTTTCTAACAGGGCAATACCTAAAAAAAGAATAATAATGTTGGGCAGAAACAACACCACAGCCCCTACCCCGGCAATGGCACCATCTGCAATGACTGAGGCGAGCTCTGTATCACCAAGGAAAGATTTTGTAGCATCGATTAAAAGCGCAAAGAAAGCATCAATCCAGTCCATAGGAATACTGCCGACTTCAAACGTAAGTTGAAATAAGCCCCACATCATAAACAAAAAAATGGGTAAACCGACAAACTGATGCATAAGCAAAGAGTCAATTTTATCAGTAAATGTCTGCTTTTCCTGTTTATCAAATTGAACCGTTTCAATAACGGCACCTTTAGTCAGAGCCAGTTTTTCATCATTAAAAATGTCATCCAGATCTTTAGTATCATAGTGCAAATATAAGTGTTTATAGGCCTCATTGACGATAGTTTGTAATTCAATCCAGACAGGCTCTTCATGAAAACGCAGGTAAGTATCTTTATCTTCTCTGAGCAGTTTAATGGCCAGAGCCTTGAGACTGATTTTACACTGTACTTTTTTTTCTTCTAAAAAAGAAACAATATGACAAATTTCTTGTTCATACACTTCACTAAACTGTAAATGAAAGCGATTTTCTCTAAGATTATAGGTTTTAATAAGTGTCTGAATCAGTTCATCAATACCTGTTTTTTCAACTGCAGACGTTTTAACACAGCTAACACCCAGAATTTTTCCTAATTGATTTTCATCAATATGTACGCCTTCTTTAACTGCTTCATCAGTCATATTAAGCGCAACGACTACTTTTTTATTCAGTGATAATAACTCTGTCGTTAAATAGAGGTTACGTTCAATATTTGTGGAGTCAACAACATTAAGGATCAGATCATAATCATTATCATCCAGATAATGCTTAGTGACACGTTCTTCAATCGTATAATCTGTTAATGAATAAGAGCCGGGTAAATCGGTAATTTCAAAATCATAGTCATCTCGAGTAAAACGAACCACTTCTTTTTTAACAGTCACACCACTAAAGTTACCCACTCTCAAACGGGCATTACCCACAGAGTTAATTAGCGCACTTTTGCCAACATTAGGCTGACCCACTAATGCAACTTTAATGACAGACATTAAACTACCTCAACCTTTTCTGCTTCGGATGACCTGATGGCAATACGTGTTTTATTAATACGAATCTCCATTGTTTTTTTAGCCAGTGAATATTCCTCGGTATAGACATAAGCCCCCTTAACCAGACCAAATGAGCTAAAACGGTTTTTTAACTCCTTACCAGCATTCACCGCAATAACCACTGCTGTTTGCCCTTTTTTTAAATTATCAAGTGTCATAAAACCCTACAAAATCCTAATGTTTTTTAAAGTATAAATGATATTCATTATCATTTAAAGCATTATTAGCAATATTTAATATTTAATATTTATCGAGTCAATTTATTGTGTTTTTGAATAAAATTGTGTTGTACAATTCGGAATATAGAAAAAAAGTATAAGGATATGCAGAAAAATTGACCCTGAGATTTTCAAATGTTTTAATTGGTCATTCTATATAGAATAGTAGATTAAATGGACTTTATTTAACTACACTTCCTAAAAACTACACTATTCAGGATAAACTATGTCAATTGAACTTTACAATGATGGTCAACATAAATGCGTGATTTTTCGTGATCTGGTCAGGGGGGATGAGGCTGTACAGTCCAATCAGGTACTGGTCTACGATAACGAGCATGCTGCATTATTGGATCCTGGTGGTGAACTGACTTACTCAGGCCTCTTTATAGGCGTAAGTAATTATATGAATGTTAAAGATCTTGATTACGTAGTTGCTTCCCATCAGGATCCCTGATATTGTAGCATCTCTGAACAAATGGCTGGTAGGTACCAATTGTAAGGTGGTGGTTCCGGAATTATGGGAACGTTTCATACCTCATTTTACTCGCCCCGGAAAAATTTCACAGCGTACCATTGGTATTCCCGATAAAGGTATGCATCTGGACCTTGGTAGTATCAAACTAATGGCATTACCTGCCCATTTTCTACATGCTGAAGGTAATTTCTAGTTTTACGATCCCAAAAGTAAAATTCTTTTTTCCGGTGACATGGGTGCAAATTTATGCCCACAAAAAGATCTGGATAAACCAATAACAAGTCTACAGGAAATTCTTCCTTATATGGAAGGTTTTCATCGCCGTTATATGAACAATAATAAAGCTTGTCGCCTCTGGGTCAACATGGTGAGACAATTAGAGATTGATATCATCGCACCACAACATGGTCGCTCATTCACAGGTAATGCGATAAAAGAATTCCTGGACTGGATTGAGCAACTAGAATGCGGTATCGATTTGTTTACTCAGAGTAACTATCAACTGCCAAGATGAATTGCCAGTGAATATTAGATTGATCGTATTTAAAATAAAGCCATACTACCTAACATTAAAGGTTAGATAGTATGGACAGGAACAGCAGATTTATTTAGCAGGTGCATTTAAATCAGCGTCAGTGCTGTCAAACGCAAGACGATAACCTAATGAAACGTGATGAAAACGACCATTAGTATAATCATCATGGATTGCAAAACCAAAGTTATACACTTTATCAAGAGCCATACTTATATCTGTTGCGTTATCTGACTTCAAATTACGTATCATTTCAACAGTCCACATACCATCGGCAAGCACGGCATTAAATTCAACTTCCTGACCACCGTCCATAATGCGATCCGCGAGAATAGCACCATTTTCTGAAATCTTTTCACCTGCTTTATAACGATGTAAGTCCATAAAATGCCCTTGAGCACCTTCTGCAGCAACTTCATCAGCAGTCTTCAGCTTATCCCAGCCACCCAGCTTCTTACCACGACGACCTTTTATCTCAACCTTAGTACGACTTTCAGTAATGTATTTTGTGATACCATTAGTCATATCAACCTGAGATTTTTGAGCATAAGCATCAATAGCCGATTGTTCCGGTGCATTAGGCATGCCGCGGTTATCATGGTGACAGGTTCCCCAGCAACCCGCTCTATCGGCATAAAGCACATCATCCGTAGTAAACATCACAGCCAGTTTAACCTGATTTTTGGGATCCATTTTACCACCATCGGCAAAAGGTACCGGCGTGTGTTCAGTATCAAGCCACTGGAAGCGCATATAGAGTTTAGCATCATCATGATACTCTGTACGGTAACAGGGATACTACCGCGCTTGCCTGGAATCGGTGTCGGCTCCAGTTTTTCACCAGTGACAATTTTTTGTCCCATATCTGCCGCTTCTTTATCATGGCAGCTGACACAGGTTTCACCACCCTGGAATGGACGTTTGCCACCATGCTCACTGCCTTTAAAGATCCATTCCATTGATGATTGGCCTGGATAAAACAGAGTAATTTCACGCTCAGAGGCCTTGCTCCAGTCAATACTGGAAGCACTCGCTGGCGCTGCAGCAACTGGTGCAGCTTGTGCTGGTGCGGCAACGGCACTGGCCTGTATCTTCACAGCATTAATCTCAACTTCAGCATTATCAAAGCCCAGTTTATAACCTAGTGAGACATGATGGAAGCGACCATTGGTGTAATCATCATGGATGGCAAAACCCAGGTTATACACTTTAGCTGCATCCAGTTGAATATCATCAGCAGTATCAGTCTTAAGCTTACGTCTCATTTCAACCACCCAGGTATTACCCTGTTTGGAAGAAGTAAATTCAACACCACCTTCTGATAAAATACGTTCAGCCAGAATTGAACCATTTTCAGACTTATTCGTGCCTGCCTGATAACGATAAAGGTCCATAAAGCGTCCTTCCGTCAGTTCAGTTTTTACTTCGTCTTCTGATTTAAGCTTGTCCCAACCACCCAGGACTTTACCGCGACGACCTTTTATTTCGACTTTAGTACGACTCTCAGTGATGTATTTAGTGATGCCGCTGGTCATATCAACCTGACTTTTTTGTGCATAGGCATCAATGGCTGACTGCTCTGGTGCAGCAGGCATATCACGGTTATCGTGGTGACAGGTTCCCCAACAACCTGCTCTATCGGCATACAAAGTATCATCCGTGGTAAGCATCAGTGCTAATTTCACCTGATTGTCAGGATCCATTTTACCGCCATCAGCGAAAGGTACAGGTGTATGCTCAGTATCTTCCCATTCATAGCGCATGTAGAGGTAGTCATCATCATGGGCAGCCTGAACTTTCACAGCAATACTGCCGCGTTTTCATGGAATTGGAGTAGGCTCCAGTTTTTCACCGGTAACAATTTTTTGTCCCATATCAGCCGCTTCTTTATCATGGCAGCTGACACAGGTTTCACCACCCTGGAAAGGACGCTTGCCGCCATGCTCACTGCCTTTAAAGATCCACTCCATTGATGACTGGCCGGGATAGAAAATGGTAATTTGACGATCAGGTACATCGCTCCAGTCAATACCAAAACCCTGGCCAGCAGCTGCTCCCGATGTTGAACCAGATGGTGCAGCACCACTTGCTTTACACTCTCCAGGTACTTCTTTAATCACAGTTTTGGTGATCACTTTAGGCTTAGGCGGATTATTAGATAGGTCCAGTAATTTCTTCTGCTTATCATTAACAGGTGCCATTAGGGTCGCATCAGGTTTTGCATGCGTTGGATCAGGTTGCGAGAATTCTTCTAGCCATTCTTCATCTAAATACTCAGGCATGATGTGAGCGATACCTTTATGACAATCGATACAGGTATTACCATTTTGCAGCGCAAATTGATGTTGTTTTCTGGCACGGGGTTTTTGATAGGCAATGCTCATTGATTCAAAATCATGACAATTACGACACTCTCTTGAGTCATTAGCCTTCATGCGCTTCCATTCATTCGTCGCTAATTGAGTACGTTTTTCCAGAAACTTTTCACGGGTATTAATGGTACCCAGTATTTTATGGTAGATTTCATTAGAGGCCTGAATTTTACGCTTTATCTTGTATACCCACTCTTTAGGTACATGACAGTCAGGACAGGTCGCTCTTACACCGGAACGGTTGGCATAATGAATGGTGGTTTTATATTCCTCATAAACATTATCTTTCATCTCATGACATGAAATACAAAATTTTTCAGTATTAGTCAGTTCCAGGACCGTGTTAAAACCGCCCCATAGAATAACACCTAAAACAATAAAAAATATTCCTGAACCGACGGTAACACCCATAAAGAGTTTACGATGTAAAAAACTTGGTGTATGCATAATCCCTACCCACTTATACTGTAAATAATTTGTGCTAGCTTCTCTTTTATTAAGAAAAAAATCCTTGATTTAAAACAATACTCACCCATCTCGACAATAAGCCCGCTTAATCTACAACAGCAGTCCCCACACAGAGTATTGTTTTAAATCAAGGCTAACCATGAAAAAAAGGCGGATATAGAAGTCTATATCCGCCTTTTTTGGCTAAACGTTTTTTAAAACATGTAGCTCACTCAACTTATACAAAATCAATTAAGTCTTGTGATGTACACGATTATAAACGTTAAACTTACCAGTTGGTGTAGTCAGACCTTTAATACGCTTAATCTCTTTAAGAGTTTTCGCATCATAAACTACAATTTCACCAGTAGGGTTCTTGTTGTCTGAACGATTCCAGACAGAAACCCAGACTTCAGTTCCCGCTTTGTTGAATTCCATATGCAGAGCAGCTTTACCTTTTTCTTTAGTAACCTGAATGGTCTTCACAATTTCACGAGTTTTCTTAGAGATAACCTGAACACTTTGCTGTACTTCTGGCTCAGGGTGCTTCAACTGGTCAGCCCAGTAGTAGTCTGAGTTTTCATGAGTACGGATAAATACACCAGCACCATCGGTTTCAACTTCATAACGAAGTTTCCATGCCTGGTCTTTATGACCTGCAGGATCATTACCCCAGACAGAGACTTTACCAACACCTAAGTGTGTGGTGCCACCAACAGGGCCACATTTAGGATCAATCCAGTTAGCGCCTGGGCCAGGATGTGTAAGTTTAGCCACATCAATCAGTGCTTCTAATGTTCCGCCATCATTTGTATCAACCACAACGGGTGTAGACCTAGTTGTGACAACGGCCATCCCCGACCAAATTATTTTTTCTTAAATGCAATTACATTTTCAGGTAGTGAAACTTC
>JAHXHI010000337.1 GCA_025656775.1 gamma proteobacterium symbiont of Bathyaustriella thionipta | reverse complement strand
CATAGACATGTCGGTTTTAATAAATTACATAACTTTTCTGTCAAGCTTTTTTTTTCAATTTTTTTTAAATTTATGCTGAATAGTTACATCTCCTCTTCCATCGCTGTGTCATTTGCTTCTTGATGATAAATCATTGCGACATCAATAACGCCCTTGATGTTATTTAAAGCTGCCATCTTGTCAGCTAAAGCTTTCTCACCACTGTCTTCTAAAGTGGCGATAATCTTTCCTTCTTCTACTCCGCCAAAAACGTCAATACCATCCATTTCTGCTAGCATAGCACTAATTTTAGGTGCGTTCTCAGGTTTTGCATTTACAATCACACTACAAATATTCATATAATTCTCTTTTGTTTTGTTCTTTGTATACTATAGTTTTATCCAACAATTGATTTTAATTGAATCACTTTTACAGGGCAGACGGAAAAACAGGCCCCACAACCCGTACATTGTTCTACATTGAGTACAGGTTCGGCAATACCGCCGAGTTTTAAATTAAATTTTATCGCCTCGCTTTCACAAGATTCACCGCAAGAGCGACAAACTGTTGCATTCATTGACAGGCAGGCTGTCAGGTCGATAGTGGCTTTTATATGCCATGGAGGAAGATATGAATCTAAATCAGGTTCTGAAGTATTACCTTGATTACCAGAGTGCAAACTTGTTTCAGCCGATTTAGAAGATTCCTCTCTGTCATTGGTTTTAGAGTTAGTTTGGTTCGTATTCGGTGTACTATTTACAGATACTTTTTTAAGGGCATTTGTTTCACAGACATTTAAACAGTCTTCACAGAAATCACAGCCACCTTTTTCGAAGTTCATTTGCGGGAATCCCCCCCGCCCTTTGATGATAAGCTCATCAAAGCAAGCTTCAATGCATTTATCACAACGTGTGCAATAATCTACAAAATATTTTTCAGGAATAGACCAGGGCGGACGAAAAGGTTTTTTATCGCCTTTTATATCACCCCTTAATAGCTGCATGCGAGTAATATTAGTCATCGACTATACGGTAAATTCTCTACTTAAAAAAACAGACTTCAAATTAACGCTATCAGTATAATACAGCCTTGACCTAAATCAAGAATAACCTGTGTTTATAAGTGGTTAATAATTTAGTCAATTACTAAGTTATAGCAATCAAATAAAATATTCATTATTAATTCAATAAGTTATTATGATTTATAAGATCAGGTAAACGAGTATTGTTTGAGTTTAGGAGGTCACGAAGAGACTACTATTGTGAACATTTTGTGCAATAATGAGATATATTGTTCAATATGTGAACACCCTCTTTCTCAAGAAAATAGCACTTTCAGGCGAGAGAGGGTAATAAATTATGGTGAATCGTTATAGTGAATCCAGGTTTATTTTTACATTCTTATACGCTTCACTTTCCGGATGCAATTGAGGCAGCAATTTATTCCAGAATAATCGAGCCTCATCAATATCACCCGCCACACGAGCTAAAGAACCGGAAAGAAAGAGGGCATCCAGATTCTGAGGATTTTGATCAACCAGCTGTGCAAAAACAATACGCGCTTTATCCATCTGATCACGCTGACCCGTTTGGATAACCGCATCCGAATAGGCCATCAATAACTTCACATCGGTACTATCTATTGCCACAGCCTTAGCATAGGCATTAGCTGAATCAACATGTCGATTTAACACGCCGTAGGACTTTCCTAGCGACATCCAGCCTTTCATATCCTGAGGATTATCTTTTACGCGTTTTTCTACTCTGGCCACCATTGAAGCAATAAATGCCTGCTCCTGTGCCGTTCCTGTTAACTGCTGCCCTGGTGCAGGTCCTTTTGCTGCTGGTTTGTTTTCTGCCTGGGGTTCAGATTTTTTTGCAATCTGAGGCGCTTCAATTGACTGATTATTATTCGCGCCACTCATTTGTGATTTAATTTGACTAAGATAGGTGTTTACAATCTGCGTCTGTTTACCTTCTGCAGGCAGTAAGGTGAGCAAATATGTCCAGCGTTCAACCGCTTGTTCTTTATTTCCTGCTTGATAATCGAGAAAGCCCATAAACCATAGAGCATCGCCATTATCAGGATTAGCAGCTAACATACCACCCAGTATATTTCGGGCTTTTTGATACGCATTGATATCTCCTGCTTGCATCAGTGCTTCAACATAATCTATTTCTAATTCAGGCATGGCTTGCTGTGTTTTGTTTTGCTTAACAAGTGCCAATGCTTTTTCATAAGCCTTGGCCGCATCGGCATAGCGTTTTAAAACAATATAAGACCGTCCCAACATGTTCCATCCCTGAGCATTTTCTGGATCGTTCTCTAGTTTCTTTTCTAAAGAAGACACCATCGTTGCAATATCAGGTACCTGATTCTGATTTTTAGCGGTATGAGGCTTAGCTTCAGGCTTCTGTGACATGACCACCTGTTCAAAATTATCTGGTGCAATAGAGAGATAAATTATCACTGAAGAAACAGGTATAAGAACCAAAAAAGCAATAGACAGCTTTATAGCACTGCTTTTTGACAGCTGTGTCAATTCCGTAGAAACTGAACCTTCAGCATCATGAATTAAGCTGTGTTCGATTTCATTTTGAGCTTGAATTCGCCCTTCTTCATCTAATAAACCATTTGAAAAATCTTGCTCAATCTGAACTTTCTTCTGTTCATAAAGCTCAATATTCAGTGCTTTACGTTGATCGGCTTTTTTCTGGCTTTCAGACAACTCAGTGTCTGAATAGGTTTTAAATAAGGGTTTTACTAATAAAGCAATTGCTATAATTATTAACACCGCACAAACTAACCATAATACCCACATGCTTGATTTACCTTTTTGTATATTTTGAGCTGTAAACCTGACCGACAACTCATTTCTTACTATTTGTTTTTCAGGATAGCCTGTAACTTGGCTTTTTCTTGTTCAGAAAGTGCTGAACTATCCGCACTGTTTTCTTCTTTACTGGCTTTGACTTTTTGCAGCAGGGCAAAGATCCCCCAGAACATCAACACAAAAGGACCTCCCCAGAGAAGCCAGGTTTGCACCTTAAAAGGAGGATTGTACAAAACAAAATCCCCATAGCGCTCAACCATAAATTCTGTTACTTGTTCTTTATTATTTCCCTGTTTAAGCATCTTCGCTACTTCACGACGTAAATCATCAGCCAGCTCTGCATTTGAATCAATGAGATTCTGGTTTTGACAAACCAGACAGCGTAATTCTTCCGACAATTCCAGATAGTCTTTTTCTATCTGAGGATTTTCAAATACAATGGGTTCTTTAGGCTGACCTCTTGGACCCGCCTGCAAATAAAGCGGCAATAAACATAACATAAAAAACAGTATGCTATTTAAAACTAAAACACGCGATGCTCCGTTTTTTTTCACTGGTATGCTAAGCATTATGATTCTGCCTGTAGTTGCTTGATCAGAGGTAAAATTTTCTCACTGATATCCTGCTGATAAACAGGACCAGTATGTTTGTATCGAATCATGCCATTTTTATCAATAACAAAGGTTTCCGGTGTACCATAAACCCCCCAGTCAATACCTGCCCGCCCGGTAATGTCATGCGCACTTTTTACATAAGGATTACCATAAGCCGCCAACCATTGACGCGCATCAGGAAGTTCATCTTTATAATTGATGCCGTAAATTTTAATACCCTGGCCTGCAATCACATTAAGCAGTTTATGTTCTGCCCGGCAGGAAACACACCATGAAGCCCAGATATTAACTAATGACACCTGCCCTTTCAGATCGTTATTGCTAAATACTTTTTGTTGATCTTCTACCGTAGGGATAGAAAATTCAGGTACAGCCTTACCGATAAGCGGTGATGGTACATCACGTACATACTTTGCTTTCATTAGACCCACAACCAGTAAGACGACTAATAAGCCAAAGATTATCAAAGGGGTCATAAATTGTTTTTTCATCAGACTTGTTCTCTATATTTTATATTTAGTCAGCTTGGGAAATAAGAATCCATGTTAAGGTATGTCAGTTCACCTGTGTGGATACACAATTAAGTCCACTGATACTTAGACTTGACAAACTGCTCCTGTATTATTCTACTTACATGCATCCATGCACTATAACTGCCTCGACCGCCCCTTGCAGATCAATCAGCATAGCTGATCACTCAGTTATACGTTATTTGATCTCGTATTGGATAGCCTGGCAAGTTTACACTTCCTTATGCAGCCACCGCTTTATTCTTTGCTACCTTCAAACGATAACGTCTATCCATCACAGCCACCAAACCACCCAGCGCCATAAAGATACAACCTAACCAGATCCAGCGAATAAAGGGCTTGTAGTAAATTCTCAAGCTCCAAGCACCATTGTCTAGCTGCTCTGCTAAAGCCACAAATAAGTCACGGAATAGTCCGGCATCAATACCTGCTTCAGTCATTGGCATCCCACGCACCTGATAGATTCGTTTTTCCGGTGTTAATACAGCCACTGTTTCACCCTTTTCACCAACGACACTGATAGCACCTTCATAACCAATGTAATTGGGTCCCTGGTGACTCTTAGCACCCTCAAAGGTAAACGAATAACCGCCCAGGGTAATCGTATCACCACGTTCCATACGTAAATCTTTTTGTAAACTCATTGATTCAGTAAACGTCACACCGACAACAAAAATCGCCACACCAATATGAGCCAGATTCATACCATAAAAAGAATTAGGTATATTCTTCAAGGTAGTAATAATATTACCCTTATTCCTCACACGACCCAAAAAGCTCATCACAACACTGGAAACAATGAGTGTGGCCAGACCAATACTCAATGAAACCATCACTGAACCTTTTTCAAGTAATAGCATTGAAACCCCCATGGCAAAAGCAATCAATACCGGGATGATCATCAATTTGGCAACACGTGAAAAGGTATCTCCCTTCCATCGCATCAACGGTGCCATTGACATAATAACCAGAGCGGGCAGCATAATGGGCACAAACACCGCATTAAAATACGGTTCTCCGACCGATAATTTACCCAAATCAATCAGCTGATCTAATAAGGGATACAGAGTCCCTAACAGAACCATGGCGCAGGCAACGGTCAGTAAAATATTACCTAATAACATAAAGGTATCTTTAGAGAACAGATTAAAATTGCCGCCTCCTGCCATCGATGGGCCTCTGATGGCATAGAGCATTAAAGAACCACCGATCACCAGTACGAGAAAAGCCAGAATAAATGAACCACGAGTCGGATCAGAAGCGAAGGCATGCACTGATACCAGCACACCGGAACGAACCAGGAACGTCCCAAGCAAACTCAGAGAAAATGCAATAAGCGATAATAAAACAGTCCAGCTTTTAAAGGCTCCACGTTTTTCTGTGACAATTAATGAATGCAATAAAGCAGTACCCACCAGCCAGGGCATAAATGAAGCATTTTCAACCGGATCCCAGAACCACCAGCCACCCCAACCTAATTCATAATAAGCCCACCAGCTTCCCAGAGCGATACCCAGAGTTAGAAATACCCAGGCTATCACTGTCCAGGGGCGTGACCAGCGAGCCCATGCAGAATCAAGCTGACCAGAAATCAAACCGGCGATAGTAATACTGAAAACAACAGAAAAACCCACATAGCCCATATAGAGCATTGGTGGATGAATCACCAGACCAAAATCCTGCAATAAAGGATTCAAATCTTTGCCGTCTAAAGCCGCAGGAAAAAGACGTTCAAAAGGATTAGAGGTAAAAATGATAAACAACAGGAAACCGATACTCAGCATACCCATTACGGACAGCACTCTGGAAGTCATAGACACAGGTAGACTCTTGCTGAAAAAGGCGACCGCCATAGTCCAGCCGGAAAGAATCAACAGCCACAATAAAAAGGAGCCTTCATGAGCTCCCCAAACGGCTGATACTTTAAACATCATCGGCAGTGCTGAATTGGAGTTAGCAGCCACATAACGTACTGAAAAGTCATCAATGGTAAATGAATAAGTCAATGCAGCAAAAGAAACTGAAATTAAAAAGAATTGTGCAACGACTGCGTATCGTGAGAACTGCATTAATTGAAGGTTATTTTTATGAGCGCCAATCATAGGCAGAAAAGCCAGAATAATCGAAACAGCCAGGGCAATTGCCAGAGAAAAATTCCCAATCTCAGGTATCATTGTGCTTTCTCTCCTGAGGTTTCAACCTTAGCTGATGCTGCTTCAGCCATCGCTTTTTTGCCTTCCACATGCGCTTTGTCCAGTGCATCCTGAACTTCCGGCGGCATATAATTTTCATCATGTTTTGCGAGTACTTCATCCGCAACGAAATGAGCCAGTTTACCTTCAGGGCCATCAACACTTGTACCATCTAATTTACCGGTGGCGACAATACCCTGTCCTTCACGAAACAAATCCGGCAAAATTCCGGTATAGGTGACCGCAATGGTTTCCGCGTTATCAGTAATATCAAAATGAATTGTCATACCATCTTTTTCACGCTTAACACTGCCGTCAGTAACCAGTCCGCCCAAACGAAAAGAATGATCCATCGGTGCTTCACCTGCTTTTACCTGAGTTGGACTAAAAAAGTATAACAGGTTCTGATCCAGCGCTTTTAGCCCTAATGTGACTGCTGCTCCAACACCTGCCAATATTAAGAATACCAGTATCAGACGATTTTTACGTTTAGGATTCATTACTTCTCCTCATTATGAGCATCACGACGATATTTCATCATCAGTTCTTTAAAAATGCTTTTTTTATCCATCAGCGGTTTAATAGCGACATAGCTCATAAGAACAAGTGCAAGACCATAAGATGACCAGACATAGGCACCGTATTTACCCATTTGTAACATTTCAAGCATTATTAACTCTTTTTTATTTAGATAGTTTTTTAATTAAGTATTTGATTTAACAATCTCTTTAACCCAGCTATTATTCTGCTCAGCATACAAGACTTTATTTCGTGCTCTTACTAAGACCACAGAAGCGTAATAAAGTTTAAAACCAACTGCCATTAATAATAATGGAATCAACATAGAGATATGAATAGAGGGTTTGTCAAACTTGGTAACCGTTGCACCCTGGTGTAAGGTATTCCACCATTCCACTGAATAATGAATAATGGGAATATTAATCACACCAACAATGGCCAGAATAGCACAGGCTCTGGCAGCCGCTCTGGGATCTTCAATGGCAGATTCTAATGCCATATAACCTAAATAAAGAAACAACAAAATCAATTCAGCGGTCAAGCGAGCATCCCAAACCCACCAGGCTCCCCACATAGGCTTGCCCCAGATAGAACCGGTGACTAATGCAAGCAAGGTAAATGCCGCACCAATCGGCGCACTGCTGCTGGATATCACATCAGCCAGTTTAATTTTCCAGATAAGACCTATAGCACCCGAAATTGCCATGACCATATAGATAAACATGGACATCCACGCCGCTGGCACATGCACAAAAATAATCCGATAACTATCTCCCTGCTGATAATCAACCGGAGCAAAAAATAAACCATCAATGCTGCCGACAAGAATCAAAATAGCAGAAAGCCAGGCAAACCAGGGAATTAGTTTTCCAGAAATACGATAAAAATGTTTAGGTGAAGCCAGGTAATAAATAAACTTCATCACCGGATTTTTTTTAGTTTTACCTTCAGCTTTCATTATTCGAGACTCACTCTTAGTGCGGCAGATGTGGCAATCGGTGCCAGCGTTATACAAAAAATTAAAAATGCAGCCAGAAAATACAGCTGGCCACTGATAGATAAGCCAGCCATACTGCTTCCCACAGCATTAGAAGAAAAAATTAAAACAGGAATATATAGAGGCAGAACCAATAGTGACAGCAACATACCGCCTTTTTTTAATGCCACAACCAGCGCCATGCCAATGGCCCCGATTAAACTTAATATAGGGGTACCTAATAGCAGGGTAATCATTAAGGTTTCTATTGCATCATTACTCAAAAACATAACGGTACCTAATAAAGGAGAGAATATAATGATAGGAAAACCGGTAATTAACCAATGAACAATAATTTTAGCTAACACTAATATGGAAAGAGGATACTCACTGAGTAACATTAACTCCAGCGTACCATCTTCAAAGTCAGAACGAAATAGGGAATCCAGTGAAAGCATGGAGGCCAGCAATGCCGCCACCCATATAATACCCGGACCAATTTCAGCAAGCGTTTGTTTCTCTGGACTGATGCCCAAGGGGAAAAGTGTCACAACAATAACAAAGAAAAACAGAGGGTTTAGTATTTCGCTCTTATGTCTGAACGCCATGCGTAAATCACGTTTTATCAAACTCAAAAAAGCGTTATACAATTTGACTACCCTGAACCACTATTATTATTAAGGAAAAATGAGCGATTTATTTTACATGGTTCTGTAACGAACTCAAACATAATCACATTATTTTATTAAAACATCGACTTAGTTATCATATGTTTATATGACTCTATTAGTCACTAAAAGTTGCATCTAAAATGGTCAACCTCGTATTCGTCTGATTTAAAGGATTTAATAATTCCGAAAGAATGCTTTCTGGTATATCACTGATACCACTGCTACCCGCGTTTATTCTGGATTGCCTTGGTCTAATCAACTCAATAGATAATGATGACTTACCTGATGATTCCGATTAAAGTTACTGATTCTGTTATCTAAACAATTAACACGATGCATAA
This sequence comes from gamma proteobacterium symbiont of Bathyaustriella thionipta, assembly GCA_025656775.1. Taxonomy (GTDB): domain Bacteria; phylum Pseudomonadota; class Gammaproteobacteria; order GRL18; family GRL18; genus GRL18. Next base: position 245 of record JAHXHI010000337.1, on the reverse strand, counting down.
ACATTTTGAACAAACGTATAGTGCTCTATGCTTAAATATACATTTTAGAAACAGGATTATGATTCACTAATCAGTGTGAGTGTTTATAAAAATATAATCTATTTAAAAAATTATTTGAACAGCAAATACTCCCCCTTACACAACAAGGGATTACCCGTAACTATTCAGCATGATTTTTAATCTCAGATAAAATCAGGTAACTTTTTATCAAATAACAATTCCAATGCAAGACTTGAACTTACACC
>JAHXHI010000067.1 GCA_025656775.1 gamma proteobacterium symbiont of Bathyaustriella thionipta | reverse complement strand
GTGTAAGTTCAAGTCTTGCATTGGAATTGTTATTTGATAAAAAGTTACCTGATTTTATCTGAGATTAAAAATCATGCTGAATAGTTACTGATTTACTTGATTTGGCTAAACTTGAATCAGGAAAAATGGATATCAATTATAAGCAAGGCTGTTTGCATTCTATTGCACAAAATTGTGTTGCTGAACAGCAGGCACGTCTTGATGAACGCCGTCAAAAAATCGTTTTCATGCCTGACAATATTATTGGTGAAGGTTTTTTTGATGAAGCAAAAATTGCACAAGTCATTACAAATTTTTTGTCCAATGCCATTAAATTCACCCCACAAGGTAAAAAAATTGAGTTTACCATCAGCCATACCAGTTTATCACCTCGTATTGCTTCTCATATGGATGAAAATCAAACACTGCCTGCACTGTTATTTTCAGTCAGAGATTATGGCAAAGGTATACCTGAACAGGAGCTGGTAATCGTGTTCAAAAAATTTGAACAAAGTTCTAATTCACAAGTAGGTATCATGAAAGGCACTGGTTTAGGCTTGCCTATCAGCAAAGAAATTATCAATTTACATCATGGTAAGATATGGGCTGAAAATCACCCGGAGGGTGGAGCACTCTTTTCTTTTATTATACCTGTTGAGAAATTTGCTCCTCTATTGCTCAAAAGAAGAAAAGACGATTAGTCATTTAATTAATACAATCGGCAACTGACTGTCATAAGGCAGCTATTCTAGCAATTGGGGATGATGACAGACAGGACAGTCGAGTAAAAAATCAGACAGATAAAACGCCATTCTTTATCAGTAATGCTCACGATAGGTAACATCAAGTTTCAGAATATTTTTATTGCCCTGAGTCATTTGACGGGCTTGCGCTGATAATCGAGTAGTTTGTTGGCAAAATATCTGTCACCAATTTCCGGATCAACTGATTTTCCTTCCATGTCTACCAATGGCAGATCATACTCATTCCAGCCACGTAGTCCCGTTTTGAGCGAGGAAACATTTTTGTATCCCATTTGCATCAGGGTATAGGCTGCAAAAATACTACGACTTCCAGAACGGCACACAACAACAATCTCTTTGTCACGCGCCTCAACCAGTTCGGGCTCAGTTTCCTCATGGTCCCATTCCACTGCCGTTTCCAGAATACCGCGGGGTACATGCAGTGAATGTTCGATGTACATGGTATCGTACTCCTGGTTTTCACGTACATCCAGGAACAAGATATCGTCGCCATTATCCAGTTTTTCTTCAATATCCCAGGGGAAGTATTCTTTAATCTGAGGCGCAATTTCTGCCACCAGATCCTTATAGGTAACTTGTTTCATATTTTATTGATTAACCTTTAAAAAATCACACTAAGGATATGAAATTTAATTACAGTTTTCAAGTGATATTATGACTGAAGTATGATGTGGTTATCAGAGTCTTCTCCTGAACTTTATCAGTAAGTGCTCAGATCTTAGAGGATAAGGACTGGATTTGCGCACAGTTCCTGTTTCCCTGAAAGGTCTTCTTTTATGGTGAATGGCTGATTGGTCACTAAAAGCCCGATAGAAGTGAGCTTTTTATTACTCACAATATTTTTTTAGTCATATCAGACTTTATTAACAAATGAATCCAACAAACAATATAGAAATCACAAGCCCGTATTGTCGACAATTATAATTGACAAATTCATTTTATTTGGTATATTTTATATATACACATAATATTGTCGACATATTAATAAAAATGATTCCGATTAAAATGACTATTGCTGATCGCGTTTTTGACACCCTATGTACTGCTATTGTCGAGGGAGAAATCGCGGCAGGGAGTAAAATCAGTGAACCTGAACTGGCTAAACGTCTTGAGGTGAGTCGTGCCTCTTTACGCGAGGCGATTGGTCGCCTTGAAGCCTGCAGCCTGGTGACCCGAAAAGCTAACATTGGTGCCCGGGTTGTTTCTCTTAGCAAAGAAAAGCTACTTGAAATCTACCATGTGCGAGAAGCACTTGAAGGCATGGCTGCCCGTCTGGCAGCAGAAAATATTACAGCGCATGAAATTATTCAATTACAACAATTGTTAAAACGTCATACCGATGAAGTCAATCAGGCAGATTGTGCCAGCTATTTTCAACGCTCGGGTGATCTGGATTTTCACTATCATATCGTTCAAAGCAGTCATAATGAACGCTTAATCAGTTTGTTATGTAACGATCTATATCACCTCATGCGTATGTACCGCTATCAATTCGGGCGTGTCAGTCAACGTGCCTTTCCCGCACTTGATGAGCATAGTTATGTGGTTTCTGCCATCGCAGATGGCGATGGTGAAATGGCCGAGTTGCTGATGCGTAATCATATTCGCCGCTCACGACGAAATATTGAACAGATGATGGCAGCTTAACACCAACAGCACAATAATTTTGAACACCGTCAATGCCTGGCAGGAGTCGACTATGACAAGCACATTAACACCCGGAGCACGATTCCGGGCAGCACTACAACAAGAACAACCACTGCAAATCATGGGTGCCATCAATGCTTATACTGCAATGATGGCAGAACAAACCGGGTATCGTGCACTCTATCTGTCCGGTGCTGGTGTAGCCAATGCCTCTTATGGGCTGCCTGATCTGGGCATGACCTCACTTAATGATGTCCTGATCGATGTGCGCCGTATTACCGGAGCAACCGCTCTCCCCTTATTAGTGGATGCAGATACCGGCTGGGGAAATGCCTTTAATATCAGCAGAATGGTCAAGGAAATGATCCGTGCAGGGGCCGCTGGTATTCATATCGAAGACCAGGTTCAATCCAAGCGTTGTGGTCATCGACCGGGCAAGGCAATTGTCTCACAAGTGGAAATGGTGGATCGGATCAAAGCTGCCGTCGATGCCCGAAGTGACGATTTTGTGATTATGGCACGCACTGATGCTTTGGCCGTAGAAGGCATGAGCGCTGCAATTGATCGGGCATTAGCCTGTGTTGAAGCCGGAGCCGATATGGTCTTTCCTGAAGCAATAAATGATTTAGCACAATATCAGGAATTTACCTCTGCGGTTAATGTACCTGTTTTAGCCAATATAACCGAATTTGGTGCCACCCCACTGTTTACAACGGATGAACTGGGAACGGCTGGCGTTGCCATGGCACTTTATCCTTTATCCGCATTTCGCGCCATGAATGCCGCTGCTCTGAATGTATATCAAATGACTCGCCAACAGGGCACACAACAGGCAGTGATTGACAGTATGCAAACCCGAACCGAGTTATATCAGTTTCTGGGTTATCACGACTACGAACAAAAATTAGATCAGTTATTTACCGAGGGTAAAAGCCTTTAAGTTTTAAGCAGGAGATACTTATGAGCAACGATACGATGATAACTAAAAATACTCAAACCGTTGGCGGCAAAAAGAAATCAGTCGCATTATCCGGTGTCACTGCCGGTAATACTGCAGTCTGCACTGTCGGCCATACGGGCAACGATCTGCATTATCGTGGTTATAATATTCTGGATTTTGCTGATACGGCTGAGTTTGAAGAAGTTGCCTACCTGCTAATCCATGGCAATTGGCCAAACCTGACTCAGTTACAATCCTACAAAGACAAACTGAAATCACTTAGAGGTTTGCCTGATACACTAAAAACCATGCTTGAAAACATACCTGCCAGTGCTCACCCCATGGATGTCATGCGTACCGCCTGTTCTTTTCTTGGTACTTTAGAACCAGAAGATGGATTTACCGATCAACAAAGGGCCAGAGATATTGGTGATCGAATAATGGCCAGTTTTGGTTCAGTGTTAGCCTATTGGTGGCATTTTTCTCAACATGGCAAACGTATTAATACTGAGACAGATGATGATTCTATCGGTGGTCATTACCTCCACCTCTTACATGAACAAGAGCCGACAGCACAACAGATTCGAGCAATGCATACATCTTTAATCCTTTATGCCGAGCATGAATACAATGCGTCTACATTTACCGCACGTGTCATTGCAGGCACCAACTCAGATATCTATTCCGCATTAACGGGTGCAATTGGTGCGTTACGCGGTCCTAAACATGGTGGCGCTAATGAAGCGGCCTATGACATTCAAAGTCGTTATGAAAATGCCGATGCAGCAGAAGCTGACATACGCACAAGAGTGGCTAATAAAGAAATTATTATCGGCTTTGGTCATCCGGTTTATACCATTGGTGATCCTCGCAATGACATCATTAAAAATGTTGCCCGTGAGCTCTCAGAATCTGCAGGAGAGATGCATCTCTTTTCAGTAGCCGACCGTCTGGAACAAGTAATGTGGGATCTGAAAAAAATGTTCCCTAATCTGGACTGGTTTTCAGCAGTGTCTTATCACATGCTTGGAGTCCCCACATCCCATTTTACACCATTATTTGTTATCTCACGCACGACTGGCTGGGTGGCTCATCTGATCGAACAGCGGGAGGATAATAAAATTATTCGTCCCAGTGCTCATTACATTGGCCCTGACAATCAACAATGGAAGCCCATTGAAGAACGGGATTAGTTTAAATTAATTTATTATAGAGATTATTTATGAGTACAATTAACGTTGAAGATAACATTCGCCCTGTTCCCGATCAGGAATTGATAAATATTGCTGATTATGTGAGAGATTATCATGTCACTTCAAATGAAGCACTGGATACCGCACGTCATTGTTTAATGGATAGTATTGCCTGTGCCTTGATGGCATTACAACATCCTGAAGCCGCCAAACATTTAGGCCCGCTCATTCCCGGTACTATTGTACCCAATGGGGCACGAGTACCGGGCACTTCATTCCAGCTTGATCCCGTCAAAGCAGCCTGGGATATTGGCGCTTTAGTGCGCTGGCTTGATTTTAATGATACCTGGCTGGCAGCAGAATGGGGACATCCTTCTGATAATCTGGGCGCTATTTTAGGCCTGGGGGATTACCTCAGCCGCAAGGCTGTTGCCGAAGGAAAAACGCCTTTAACGATGGGCGATATCCTGCATTACATGGTCAAAGCACATGAGATTCAGGGTGTACTGGCATTGGATAATAGTTTCAATCGTGTTGGTCTGGACCATGTATTATTAGTTAAAGTGGCTTCTGCAGCCATTGCCGCAGAGATGCTTGGTCTGGATAAAGAACAGATTATTGACACACTCTCCCATGCCTGGGTCGATGGTCAGTCCTTACGTACTTATCGACACAGTCCTAACACCGGGTCACGAAAATCCTGGGCAGCAGGAGATGCCTCCAGTCGTGCCGTACGTCTGGCAATGATGGTCGAAAAAGGTGAAATGGGTCTACCCAGTGTCTTAAGCGCTCCAGCCTGGGGATTTTATGATGTGTTATTCAAAGGCAAGAAATTCAGCTTCCAGCGTCCTTATGGCAGCTATGTCATGGAACAGATCCTCTTTAAAATTTCTTTTCCTGCCGAGTTTCATGCACAAACAGCCGTTGAGTGTGCTCTGATTTTACATCCTGAAATTAAAAACCAGCTAGCAGATATCAGTAAAATTCAGCTCACGACTCAGGAATCAGCAATTCGTATCATATCTAAAGAAGGTCCGCTTTATAATCCCGCTGACCGCGATCATTGTCTGCAGTATATGGTAGCTATTGGCTTACTCTATGGTGAATTAACCGCTGAACATTATGAAGACAATATTGCTCATGATCCAAAAATTGATCAACTGCGTTCACTGATGCAGGTAGAAGAAGATAAACGTTATACCGAAGCGTATCATGATCCCGATAAGCGCTCGATAGCCAATGCCATACAAATATTTTTTAAAGACGGCAGTTCAACACAAAAGATTGAAATCGAATATCCCATTGGCCATCGTCGCAGACGTTCAGAAGGCATTCCCGTCTTAGAAAAAAAATACCATCAGGCATTATTAAGCCGTTTCCCAAAACGCAAAACACAGCAGATTTATGATCTTTGTCTTGATGAGGATAAATTAACACAAACCCCTGTTAATGAATTTATGGATCTATTTTTAATCTAGAAAAAGATAATCTTCTCCTGTCCCAAAAAACACCTGGGTAAGTATCGTTTTTTACTTGATAAAACATTCTTCTCCAGGATACTTCCTGTATTTTAAATGCCTCTCAATAAACAATATCACTAAATTTCATTTGATACATTGAAAAGTAGCCTGGTGTTTCCTATCCTTAAAAGTAGTGGGGATATTAAAATGAGGGTGGGGTGAAATATGTTAAATCAAAGCAGTGATTTAGAGCTTAACAACAAAGGTTATCTTATTAATTTTGATGCCTGGAGCAAGGATTTTGCGCTAGACCTGGCCAAAGAACATCATCTGGAACTCACGGAATGTCATTGGCACATTATTAACTTTTTACGAGACTATTATAGCGAATATGGCATTGCCCCTGATCCAAGAGAGATCATTAAAAAGCTGGGTAAACAAATCAATCCCGAGACACCCTGCAGCAGAAAACATTTAGAAGGCCTGTTTTCAACGGGCGGCTGTAAGCTGGCCTGTAAGATAGCAGGCTTACCCGATTGCCATTGTAGAGGCGTATAGCACCTTCTCAAAGGCAAGCATGAACTCACTGCTTATAAATAGAGAGATACTGATTGGTCGATATTAGAGATACATTGATCAAGCCTCCCTCCGTTTAAATTTTATTTGATTTTTTAAAGCCGGATATAAAATTATGATAGAAATAAAAAAAATTGGTTCAGGAGATATTCTGGCGACAATTGACGCCGATACTCTGGCAGGTGCCGATTTACGGGAAATGAGACTCGAAGATGCTGATTTGGAAAATGTCGATCTAAATCATGCCATACTTGATTTTGCTGACCTGAACAGAGCCAACCTTAAAGGTGCAAATTTGCAGCATGCCTCCCTTATCGGCGTCCATCTTAATGATGCAGACTTGAGTAATGCTGACTTATCTCATGCAGAATTAGGCAGCGATATTCATGCTGATGCTGCCATGCTGCTCAATAGCAAACTGGTCAAGACCAATCTGTCTCATGCTTATCTGCACTGGGTTGATTTTCGTGAGGCAGACCTGAGTCAGGCTGATTTAAGCCGGGCAGATATGCGTCATGCCATTTTTTATCGGGCCAACATGAGTGAAGTGATTGCCAATGACTGTTTATTAATCCGAGCCAATCTTCGTGAGGTCAACCTCAATCATGCCGATCTGCGTGACTGTCATTTTAACGATGCCAATATGATCAAAGCCAATCTCAGTTATGCCAATCTGGGAAGCCAGCATGAAGATGGCTTTGCTGTCATTAATAAGGCGAATCTGGAGCGGGCAAATCTCAGTCATGCACAAATGACCAATATCTTTGCCCGCTCGGTTAATCTCCATCAGGCTGATTTAAGTCACGCAAATCTTCAGGATGCCGTTATTACGGGGAGTATTATTTCTCATGCCGATGTCAGCAACGCCGAATTTAAAGGGGTTGAACTTGGAACCATCACTATGGGCTATTCAAATTTTTCTCAGGCACTGAATGCCGATATTCCAAAGCATAAGAAAAATGTTCATTAACGATTGATCAGGCTCATTTTTTTCAGATTATAAATATGTTTATAATTAATCACTTATGAATCAAATAAGCGTCTGAGTTGTTGCAGTAATCACTGCTTACATTATAGGCGGCTTGAGTAGCATAAAATGAAATTTTATTATCTGTTGTCTATTCTTTTAACGATACTTTTCTCCAGCGCAGTGAGTGCACAAGAGCAGCACGCCTTGTCTGTCGTACCGATAAAAAGTCATTCGATTCCGGCTGCCCGCCTATTTGTCGGTGGTACCGTTGCCGCTCATAAATCGGTTGCCTTCTCAGCTCAGATGCCCGGGCGTATCACCATCATTTCTGGCGAAGAAGGTGATCACTTTAAGCGGGGTGACCTGCTGGTTAAAATCAATGATGATGAACTACTGGCAAGAAGACAAACTGCATTAGCTCAATTTGCCACCGCTTCAATTGCAGTCAATAATGCCGGGGTACAATATCACAGGCAAATCAGGTCACCTTCAACATCCAATAATGCCCCCGGAGGAATGGGCATGCCCGGCATGTTTGATCAGCTGATCACCAATCCAATGTCTGAAATGATGGGAACACGGGAGTATGACGTAGAGCGGGGAGCTGACATTTTTTCAGCGCGTGCCCGGCTTGATCAGGCTCATCAGGCACGTGAACAAGCCCGCTCTCAAATTCAGCAAATTGATACTAAATTACGTGATACATGGAGTATTGCACCATTTGATGGTGTTATCGTTACTAAAAATATTGAAGTGGGTGATACCGTACAGCCTGGACAAACTTTATTGGTCTATGAAGATCTTGAGGTACTGCAAATCGTTATCGATGTACCAGGCCGCTTGATCCATAATTTAACAGAGGGACAGTCCGTCATTGCCCAGATTGATGGTCTGAATGATAAAATTCTAGTTAAGGTCAGTAAAATATTTCCTACTTCGGATCCGGTACGACATACTACCCGGGTTAAATTAACGTTACCTGCAAGCAATCAAATCTCTCCTGGAAATTATGCACAAGTCTGGATACCGGTATCAAAAGATGCCATGCAGAAGCGATTGCTGGCACCTGCCAGCGCAGTCATTGAGCGAGGCGGCATCCCTTCAATCTTTGTCGTAAACAAACAAAATCAGGCTGAACTGCGTCTGGTTCGAGTCGGTGAACAATTACCTTCCGGTCATATTGTCATCCTCTATGGTGTTAAAGAAAATGAGAGGGTACTGGATAAACCGCCGGCATTCATTACTTCAGGTTATGTAATCAAGTAATCACCGTTTAAATCGCTCAGGATAAAAGCATGACTGAGAAAAATTCAGAGAAACCTTTCACTGATAGAAGAAGTACACATTCTGATAGAAGAGTTAAGCATTTCTCAAGAAGACCCGCACTATCCCACCCTCATCAAGAAGTTG
>JAHXHI010000004.1 GCA_025656775.1 gamma proteobacterium symbiont of Bathyaustriella thionipta | reverse complement strand
AACTGACATGATTTATTCCTGTTCAAATAACAGTAATAGATCAAATGCATGGGCTCTTGTCAAGATAAATTAAGCGCGATCGCCCTAATTTGGCTGGTCACTTCTATAGCTATTAATAGGGATATTATGATAAAATTCCAGCCTTTGTGGCTTCTCCTTTAAGGATTGTGACAAGGCAGGTAACTGCATGGATAATGAAACCGAAAAAAAACAGCGCCAAGCGGTTCGAATTTCAGCAATGAATATGCTTGCAGGGCGTGAGCATAGTATTGTCGAATTACGTAATAAACTGAAAAAAAGCTCAGTAAACGTGATGATTTATCCTCTTTAGATGAGTTTATAGATATCGTTATCGAGCAATTACTCAACGATAATCTATTAAACGAAGCCCGATTTACAGAATGTTTTATTCGTTCACGAATTAATAAAGGTTCTGGTCCGGTTAAAATCCGTCATGAATTAATGGAACGGGGTATTTCCAGTGAATTAGTCCATGATTATCTGGATGATTCGTATGACTTCTGGCGGCAGCATATTGAGGCGGTACGCAGTAAACGTTTTGGTGCCCAATATCCGGAAGATTATAAAACACAAAGTAAGCAGTCCCGTTTTCTCTATCAGCGCGGCTTTAGTGGTGAATTTATTCGCAGACTGTTTAATGACGTATAAAGATTAATTTTAAGATATCATTTTTCATTTTATGAATGAAAAAGTTAATAAGCAACGAGCAAAAATTTCATATGGCAAATGGTTTAATTAAAACAAGTGCACAGCTTCGCAGCGCTTTTCTTGAGTTCTTTGAAGGCCACGGTCACAAGCGCATTAACAGTAGTCCATTAGTACCCGGAAATGATCCGACTTTGCTATTTACTAATGCGGGCATGGTTCAGTTTAAAGATGTTTTTCTGGGGCAGGATAAACGTAATTATAAATGTGCGACCAGTAGTCAGCGTTGTGTTCGTGCGGGCGGCAAACATAATGATTTAGAAAATGTCGGCTACACTGCCAGACATCATACCTTTTTTGAAATGTTAGGTAACTTCAGTTTTGGTGACTATTTTAAACGTGAAGCAATTCAATATGCCTGGGATTTTTTGACAAAAACCATTGGCTTGCCAGAAGAACGTCTCTGGGTAACGGTCTTTGAAAATGATGATGAAGCCACCGATATCTGGCTCAATGAAATGAAAATCTCGCCGGATCGCTTTTCAAAAATTGGTGCTAAAGATAATTTCTGGTCTATGGGTGATACCGGACCCTGTGGTCCCTGCAGTGAAATCTTTTATGATCATGGTGAAGATGTACCCGGTGGTCCACCCGGTACACCGGAAGAAGAGGGTAACCGCTATATTGAAATCTGGAACCTGGTCTTCATGCAATATAACCGGGACAAATCCGGCAAGATGCATGAATTACCCCATCCATCGGTTGACACGGGTATGGGTATGGAGCGTTTGGCCGCCATTTTACAAGGCGTGCACAATAATTATGAAATTGACTTATTCCAGCATATTATCAAAACCATTGCCAAATTAGCGGATTGTGATGATCTGGAAAACAAATCGTTACGGGTCATTGCCGATCATATTCGTGCCTGCTCCTTCCTGATTGTTGATGGTATTATTCCTTCCAATGAAGGTCGAGGTTATGTATTGCGTCGTATTATTCGTCGTGCTATTCGCCATGGACATAAGCTGGGTCTGAGAGAACCATTCTTCTATAAACTGGTCGATGTGCTGCAGCAGGAAATGGGTGAAGCATACCCCGAGTTGACCAGGGCGCAGGCGCAAGTTGAAAAAGTACTTAAACAGGAAGAAGTGCGCTTTGCAGAAACCCTGGATCAGGGAATGCATATTCTTGAATTAGAGATTAAACAACTCAAGTCTCAGATTATTCCGGGTGATGTGGTGTTTAAACTATATGATACTTATGGTTTTCCTGTTGATTTGACTGCTGATGTTGCGCGAGAGCATGGACTTGAGATTGACCGTGAAGGTTATGAACAAGCCATGGAAAAACAGCGTGAAATGGCTCGTGCCTCCAGCGCATTTGATATTGACTATAATGATGGTATTGAATTGGAAGGCAAAACAGAGTTTCTCGGTTATGACCGCCTGCAAAGTGTTGACAGCCAAGTGCTTAGTATTATTATTGATGGTGAATTGAGTGAGACATTAAGCGATAAGCAATCGGCAATGATCATTCTTGACAGCACACCATTTTATGGTGAGTCTGGTGGACAGGTTGGTGATACGGGTGTTATCAGCACAGCAGATGCCGAATTTGTTGTCAGCAGTACACAAAAAAATGGTGATGTATTTGTTCATCTTGGCAAATTGCTCAAAGGCTCGCTTAAAATCACTGAGAAGGTGACCTGTCAGGTTAATCCAGTAAAGCGTATTGATATTGCCTGCAATCACTCAGCCACTCATTTATTGCATTCAGCATTAAGGCATATTCTGGGCGACCATGTGCAGCAGAAAGGTTCACTGGTTGACAATGAAAAACTCCGTTTTGACTTCTCTCACTTTGAGGCTATTAATACAGAGCAATTGCAAACGATTGAAACACTGGTAAATCAACATATTCGCAAGAACCACCTGGTTGAAACGAAACTAATGGATATTGATGCCGCTAAAGAAAGTGGTGCGATGGCACTCTTCGGTGAAAAATACGCTGACCAAGTGCGTGTTTTGAGTATGAGTGAATTTTCAGTTGAATTATGTGGTGGTACTCATGTTAGCCGTACCGGTGATATTGGTTTGCTGAAAATTACTTCTGAAAGTGGTGTTGCTGCCGGCGTGCGTCGAATTGAGGCGGTTACAGGGCAGGGTGCACTCTCTTATGTAGAGCACAATGAACAACAAATTGATAATACTGCAGCATTGCTCAAAGCAAATCGTGAATCAGTGTTTGAAAAAGTTTCTGCATTGCTTGAACGCTCCAGAAAACTGGAAAAAGAACTGGACCAGCTGAAGGGAAAACTCGCCAATGCTCAGGGCAGTGAGTTAACTGATAATGCAGTTCAAATCAAAGGCATCAATGTATTAGCGGCTAAACTTGAAGGCGTTGATGCCAAAGGATTGCGTGATACGATGGACCAGCTTAAGAGTAAATTAGGCAGCTGCGCCATTGTATTAGCCGTTGTAAACAATGATAAAGTGAGCCTTGCGGCCGGGGTCAGTAAAGACTCAACTAAACGGATAAAAGCAGGCGATCTTGTTAATAGCGTGGCTTGTCAGGTGGGCGGTAAAGGCGGCGGACGCCCCGATATGGCGATGGCAGGTGGAAATCAACCAGAAAACATAGAAAAGGCACTTTCTTCTGTTCCATCTTGGATAGAAAATCAGTTAGAATAAGCGCCTTTTCCGGGACTCATTAATATGGCTCTAATAGTTCAAAAATTTGGTGGTACATCAGTCGGCACAGTTGAACGTATTGAAAATGTTGCTGAGCGGATAAAGAAATTTCGTGATCATGGCGATGATATCGTTGTTGTCGTTTCTGCGATGAGCGGTGAGACTAATCGACTGGTTGCATTAGCACAAAGTATTGATGAAAAACCGAATGCCCGGGAGTATGACGTTTTGTTGTCAACGGGTGAGCAAGTAACTATTGCACTGCTGAGTATGGCCCTCAATAAGCGTGGTATTCCTGCACGTTCTTATACTGGCATGCAGGTCCATATCCTGACAGATAGTGCCCATAATAAAGCACGTATTCTGGATATTGAAGAAAAACATATGCGCAACAACCTGAACGAAGGCAAAGTGATTGTCGTTGCAGGATTTCAGGGTGTTGATGAAGAAGGCAATATTACCACTTTAGGGCGGGGTGGTTCAGACACTACTGCTGTTGCATTAGCCGCCGCACTTAAAGCCGATGAATGTCAGATTTATACCGATGTAGACGGTGTTTATACTACAGATCCCCGTGTGGTGCCCGAAGCAAGACGTCTCGAAAAAATTACTTTTGAAGAAATGCTGGAAATGGCAAGTCTTGGTTCCAAAGTATTACAGATCAGAGCAGTGGAATTTGCAGGCAAATATAATGTGCCTCTAAGAGTGCTGTCAAGCTTTGATGAGCCACTTTTTGATCAAGATGGCTCCAGCAATGGCACCCTAATTACCTATGAGGAAGACGAAATGGAACAAGCATTGATTTCTGGTATTGCCTTTAATCGTGATGAAGCCAAACTTACTATTCTTGGTGTTCCAGATAAGCCTGGTGTTGCCCATAGTATTTTAGGTCCTATTGGTGACAGCAATGTTGAAATCGATATGATCATTCAAAATATTGGTGCAGACGGAACAACTGATTTTACTTTTACTGTACATCGTAATGATTTTGAAGAAGCAAAAGATGTTTTGAACAAAGTGGCTGCTGAATTAGGTGCGAGAGAAGTGACGGGTGATGATAAAATTGTCAAAATTTCTTTGGTGGGTGTGGGGATGCGTTCTCATGCCGGTATTGCCAGTAAAATGTTTAAAACATTAGCTGAAGAAGGTATTAATATTAATATGATTTCTACATCAGAAATAAAAATATCTGTTGTTGTCGATGAAAAATACCTGGAACTCGGTGTTAGGACCTTGCATTCAGCTTTTGGTTTGGAACAAAAACCAGTGTAGAAACAAATTGAAAGAATGTCATCTTTTTATTAAAATGTAAGAAAAGGATGACATTTCTCTTTTTTACCACTATTGTACTTATTGTGAACTAGTAGTAAAAAGTAACTGTTGTTAACTTAAATATGTGTTTAGTTTATATTACTAGCTTACAAATAGAATATTTGCCAAGTGTAAAGGAGATCCACTGTGTTAATTTTAACTCGCCGTGTTGGTGAAACACTGATTATTGGTGATGATGTGCATATCACTGTATTAGGTGTGAAGGGAAATCAGGTCCGTATTGGTATCAATGCACCTAAAGATGTTTCAGTACATCGTGAAGAGATTTATGATCGTATTCAGCGTGAAAAATCACCTGAAGATGATGTTGACGGCAATAGTTAAAATCGTTAAAAGTGATAGTCTTACGCATATATAAAAATAGTTTGATAAAAAGCTAAAAAAGACTTTACCTTAGCGCCAACTAAGGGTATCCTAGCGTTCAATTTTGGAGAGGTGGCCGAGTGGCTGAAGGCGCTCCCCTGCTAAGGGAGTATGCGGCTTAATACCGCATCGGGGGTTCGAATCCCCCCCTCTTCGCCATTATTTTTTTACTTTAAAAATAATGGGATAAAGTGAAAGTGATATGTTAAATTCAGGTTGACAAAACCTAATTAAAACTTCATAATTCACACACTTTTTTAAGAGTAAGATTAAGTGAAACCCTTAATATTATTCATTATGAAGTTATGCGCTCGTAGCTCAACTGGATAGAGTACTCGGCTACGAACCGAGCGGTTACAGGTTCGACTCCTGTCGAGCGCACCATATAACTAAAGGGTTGTAACTTGTTTTAAGTTACAACCCTTTTTTATTTTCCCACAAGTTTTTCCACAAGAGTTATTTATCTGTGGGTTCAACTCTGTCTGTTTGTCTCAGGTAAACCGTCTTTGCTTTTTCTGATTTATGCCCTGAGTGATGATCTTTATGATGTATCAGGTGCTTATTTATTTTTCTGATAGTGTTAATGGTTCTGGCCATTCACTCATAGGAAATGGGTGTTCCTCGCTGTTGTAGGTCAGGAATATCATTATTTGATACTGATATATACTTAAGCTTCGCCCAAACCTGACAAGCTGTTTATTGGTTTTTGTGGTAAACAGTACTGTTAAAAACTGAAAAAGTATCACAGCAAAAGCCACAAACTTAACCAGTCCCAAAAGGAACATAAAGATAAGCATATAAAGCCCGCGCAGCCATACATCTCGGTTTTTATATGGTTCTTTTATATCATCACTCATTTTTATCGAAACCTTTTTGTAACTATTCAGCGTATTCATCTTTTACCCAACTTCGTCGTTATTTTTGTACTCGAATGGTCACATATCTATATATGCTCACATTCTCCGTGCAAAAATGCCTGGAATTTTGGCAAAACCTAAACACGCTGAATAATTACACCTTTTTTATTAATTATCGTTAAATATAGTACTGCTTACTGATGTTATCAATATCAATTTTAAGCGATGGCAAATGCCATAAGAATGGCAATGCCCAGAAAAATAATATACCCTGAATTAATGTTAATAATCATTCTTTTGCTTGACTCAGAGTCTTTATTTTCTTTTTAATCGTCCCAGCCACCAAAACCAGGGATCAGGATCTCTCTTTCGCTAAAAGAACCCTCTTCAGCTCTGGTATGGCAAGCCTGACACTTGCTTATCAAGCCAACTTTTGGATTGTTCTGCACCATCTTGCGTGATAGTTCATGATGCTCTTTGATGAAATAAGGTGTTTCACTGACTCGTTTCGGTGTCTGGTGAGGGTGTAAAGACCTCATGATCTTTTTTGAACGTTTATAATTAGCATAGTCAGCTGCATTTTTTACCAGATAATCTGTGAGCTTAGTGGCATCCTCCGGTGGAAGCTCTGAGCTCTCACCAAAATGGTCCTCTAGATCAGCCATTACTCTTCTCCATGAACGTGCAGGTAAAAGGCCAGGCTGATAAGGGAAGTGACAACTGCCGCACTCCTCCAGGTACTGTGGGTTTGTAATCGGAGCAACGCCCGGTGTTTTGCCACTGCTTAATATGCGACTGAAAAAACCGTGTTTATCATCATCACTGAATGAAGCATTGCTCATGCCAAGCATGATGATTGATAACAACAATAGGGATGCTGCAGATGATATCTGTTTCATAATACACCTCTTAATTTAAAGTTCAGTTGTTTAACGGTTTTTAATAAAGGCAAGAAAATCACCTTTTTCCTGGGCGCTACATTCACGTCCCAGTGTCCATTTACAATTACGGACAAACCATTTCTTTATTTTTTTTGTCCTGGTCAAGCGTTTCAGGTTCACTGATGGCGCCATGGGTTCAATTGCCTTGCCAGTACGCGCATGTTTACCTTTTTTTGTCAGGTCAATGGTATGACAGGTAGCGCAGTTACGTTTTTTTCCGGTTTTTGCATCAATGAAGGTTTTGTTCCACATTGCCTCGCCTGAAACAGAGCTGAATGGACCAGCCCCCTGGGTTTGATAATTCGCTTCTAATTCCGACACTGCATCAGCTTGTGCGTAGAATGGCATCATAAACAATAATGCGGTAATACTGATAAATTTCCTATTCATAATAACCTCACATTTATCTGCTTAAAAAACATTGATTATTCAATTACCCTTTATCTATAAGGTTACAGGAGAGAGATGAAATGAAACTGAAAATCAGTTTATTAATTTTAAAAGTGTGTCTTAATTTGCTTTATTATCTTAAATTTGAAAAGATTTATTGTGCTTCAACGTTATCTGGAAGGCTCATTGCTGCATCTTCAAAGGTACCGGCCTCAGCATCCATATGACAGGCAGCACAATTAAACTTGCCACTGACCTTTGGATGTTCCCATACTGCATCAGATATGTCCTGGTGTTTCTTTAGCCAGTAATCTGTCTGTGTGATCCGTAGCAGCACTTCTGTTTTTGCAATACTGCGGTTGATCTTCCAGGCCGCCTCAGTTAATCCCTGTTCCGCTGCATTTTCAATAAGGAAAGCTTCGATTTTTTTCAACGTATCCTCTTCCAGGTACAGATCCTCTTCAAAATGGGATGCTTGCTGTTCCATCATAGACTTCCAGGATCGGGCAGGCAGGAGGCTGGGGTGGAAGGCCAAATGGCAAGCACCGCACTCTTCACGCCAGAGTGAATTATCGGGTAATACGGGCCCAAGAAAAGGCTGATAGGGTTGTTCAGGCGTCTCGGTTAAATACCCCTGAAACCAGTATATACCTGCGCTGATGATGATCACTAGCATGGTGACGCCAACTTTCCAGTGTGAAGCAGTAGAAACTGCATCGGCATCAGATGATTTGCAGCCAGTCAACATGGCAGCTACCAAATTCTCCCGGTGCAGCAGACTCTCTATCAGGACTCCTGCCAGGTGGATAATGACCATCCCCAGCATCAGCCAGGCTAGCCAGTCATGCAGCTCGTGAGCAAGATGCCCCTGCGAATAATTCAAATATCCGGCAAGAGGACCTTGTTGCTCTTCACCACCCAGGGTGAGTAGACCGGTGACTGTGATTGACAGACCCAGCCCCAGCAGTAGAAAAATAGCCCAACTCCCCGCAGGATTATGACCAAGAAATCGGGGAGGGCATCTTTTCAATACACCTTTGAAATAATCACTAACCTCAGACCCGCTAAAGGTGAAATCATGAAAACTGGCATAAGGACCACCGATGAACCCCCACAGGATACGAAATAAAATCAGCCCGCCCATCAGATAGCCGGCAAAAACATGTATATCCAGATAACGATTATCGAGAGTAAGCCAGGCAATAATAAAGCAACTGGCAAAAATCCAGTGAAATAATCGAACAGGGATGTCCCAGACCCTCACGCTCGGATTTTGTTTGCCTTTCTCTTGCTGTAGATTCATATGATAAGGACCAGATAATGACAAGCATCATGTTTCTTTGAATAATATTTTCTTTAGTCTATCTCTAGAGGATGAATTGAAGCTGAAAAAATTGATTTTATTCAGATTTATTTCAGATTGAGATACTGTAGAAAAAATATAATATAAAAGTATTACTAAACTCTGCCCACTTAAGTAGGACGTGATACTAAGAAATAGGTATCATGGTGAGATATGATTTGTGATGAAGACATTCAGGTGTTGATTATAGTAGACAATACATTATTTTCGACTATATGTTATTGTGTACCAATTCTCATGACACAATAAGTCGACAGTGACGGATCAAATGATAAATAAATTGTAACTATTCAGCATGATTTTTAATCTCAGATAAAATCAGGTAACTTTTTATCAAATAACAATTCCAATGCAAGACTTGAACTTAC
>JAHXHI010000090.1 GCA_025656775.1 gamma proteobacterium symbiont of Bathyaustriella thionipta | reverse complement strand
CTGAACCTGCTCAAACAAAACACGACTAAGCAGGCGAGCCTTAAGCGAAAGCGTAAATTAGCTGCTCTGGATGATAATTTCAGGGCTGAATTTTATTAGGGCAGCATTTATAATGCTCTTACCCTGGCTACAGAATGGCAAACAATTCATACAGAAAAACAGGCTGTCATTAACACAGGAAACAGACCGTATTTATATCAATACAAATCATGATATACACCTATTCGATCCCGGTTTTAGTCGTAGCATCACCATTAAAAAGCAAAACTCACTTTCAACTATTGTCTGGAACCCCTGGCAGGATAACTCGTTGCAGATGAATGATATGGCAGACGATGCCTGGCTATCGATGTTATGTATAGAAGCTGCGAATGTACAGAGTAATGAGGTGCTTTTACATCCCGGCCAAACACAGCAATTAGTAACAATCATTGATGTTAATCATGAAGTATGAGTTGAACTTTACACATCATATTAACTTATTATGATATATGAGTGAAAGGCTTTACTTTTTAAAGGCAATTAGGATAATATTAGAGAATTCTAAATTTATAATTAATCAAAATAAATCGGTGTCAAGGAGATATACGTGGATAACGAAATAAGTAATAAACCAGTAAACAATGATGCGCAATCATCTGATATGAGTTTTTATGTCTTTATGTTAGCAATAATTGTGGCTATGGCTTTTTACATTTCTTATGATGTAGAACAGCGCTATGGTACAAGCTCAAGTGCGAGTGAAGTGACAGAAGAAACATTACCTGCAACTGAAACAAGTAATGAACCAGTCGTTGTCAGTGTTGAAAAAGTCTCCACAGTTGAAGTAAAGCCAGTCGCTGATATTCCTGCAACCCCAACGACACCTGAAGCAATTGTCGTTGAAAAAACTGAGCAAAAAACGGTCATAACTACCGCTGTTGTGCCCGTTAAGGTAGTCAAAGAAGAACAAACTGTACCAGCAGTCTCTCAACCTGAAGCCGCACCTGCTGCCATTGTCGCACAGCCTGAAAAATCACCAGCACCCGTAGATGAGCCTGTTGTTGTGGAAACCGTTGAGAAGAAAGCTGAAGCAGAAGTTGCAGCACCAGCACCAGTCCAGGGTACATTGCCGATAGTTGATACAATGATTCAATCTGTCGAAATAATAACTGCTCCTGTGGTTGATGCCGTTGAAACTGCGACTGAAGTTGTTCAGCCTGCATCAAATGCAGCCGCTTCTGCGGCACAAGCGGCTCCAGCCTATAACCCTTATGATAACCCTTATGATAACCCTTACGGCAACCCATACCAGGGCTATCAGCAGCCTCAACAGCCTCAATATGGAAATCCTTACGGTAATCCATATAACAACAACCCTTACAATAACCCCTATAACAACCCTTATACTAATCCCTATGGTTACGGTAATCCCTACCAGCAGCCAGCTCAATAGTATTTAAGTCATTTCATTAGACAGAATTATTACCAATAATATTCTGTCTAATGTTTAACGAAGCACTTGATTCCTCTGGTTTAAATCACTGTGAATAATACTATAACCCCCAGACAACCCGATATTCTTCTTACCACAATCAATGCCAGTTACATCCACGCGTCAGTAGGATTGCGTTATCTATATGCCAATCTTAATGATTTACAGTCACGCAGCCACATTATGGAATTTACCAGTCATTTAAGGGCGGCAGATATTGTCGAAAAGATTCTTGAGGTTAACCCTAAGATTATTGGCTTTGGTGTCTATATCTGGAATACAGAACACACGACAAAAGTCATTAGCCTTTTGAAAATAATTGCTCCTGAGATCATCATCATAATCGGCGGTCCGGAAGTCAGTTATGAATATGAACAGCAGACGATTTTTAAGTTATGTGATTATTTAATTCCCGGTGCCGCTGATTGTGCATTTGCCAGTCTCTGTCAGGAAGTACTTGATAATAAAACCAATGATAAAGTCTATCATTTTAATGAACCCGCATTGAATGCACTGCATTTACCTTATCAATACTATACAGATGAAGATATAAACAACAGGGTTTTGTATGTTGAAGCATCCCGGGGTTGCCCATTTAAATGTGAGTTCTGTTTATCTGCATTAGATAAAACGTCCTTACCATTTGATATTGATGTTTTTTTGATTGAGATGGAGCAGTTGTATCAGCGTGGTGCACGCAATTTTAAATTTGTTGATAGAACATTTAACCTTAAGGTCGATACCAGTTTAAAGATTTTAAACTTTTTTTTAGCACGAATTGATGATGATTTGTTCCTGCATTTTGAAATTATCTCCGACAGATTACCAGATTCTTTAAAAGAAACTATTGCCAGGTTTCCATCCGGCAGCCTGCAATTTGAAGTCGGCGTACAGAGCTTTAATCCTCAAGTACAGGAATTGATAAGTCGTAAGCAAGATAATAAGAAAACCATAGAAAATATGCTTTGGCTGAGAAATCACTCCAGGGCACATATCCATGCCGATCTGATTTTTGGTTTACCTGGTGAAGACCTGGATAGTTTTGCTCAGGGATTCAATCAGCTTTATCAGTTAAAGCCACAAGATATCCAATTAGGTATTTTGAAGCGTCTCAGGGGAACACCCGTTATACGTCACACCCGTAATTTTCAATTAAAATTTGAAACATCCGCTCCTTATAGTATTCTGGCAACAGACTGCGTTGATTTTCAACTGGTTCAACGTATGATTCGCTTTGCCCGTTATTGGGAGCTCATCGCCAACTCCGGTCACTTTGGTAACACACTAACACTATTATTAGCTGATAAGACATTTCAACGGTTTTTAATTTTTAGTGACTGGCTCTATAAATATTCGGGAAAAACACATCAAATATCATTAAGAAAACTCTATGATTATCTTTATTATGGACTTAACACCTGTTTTGAAATACCAGCGACATTAATTAGTACGCTATTGTTAGAAGATTATAAAAGTGCAGGGTTAAAAGGCAAACCAGAATTTTATAAGATGCTTGGTCATTGATAAAAAAAATTCAATAAAACTTCATTTTATTAAAATTGTTTGTTATTTTTATAGTTCATATCATTTGTTAGCATAATCTTTTTAGTAGGATGAACGATGTTTCAAATCCGTATTCATGGACGAGGAGGGCAGGGCGTAGTCTCTGCGTCTGAACTTTTATCAGTTGCTGCTTTTGAAGAAGGCAAATATTCTCAATCTTTTCCCAGTTTTGGTTCAGAACGAATGGGTGCGCCTGTCCAGGCATTTGCCCGAATCAGTGATAAAAATATTACCATACGTGAACCGGTGATGAACCCTGATATGCTTATTATTCAGGACCCCACTTTATTTCAGGCTGTTAATGTATTTGATGGTGCAAAGACAGATGGTTATCTCCTTATCAATAGTTCTAAAACAGTCGAACAACTGGGTATTGATGAAATATCCTCTCAATACCCAAAAAATCATGTCATGATTCTGCCTGCGACTGAACTTGCCGTCAAATATATTAAACAACCGAAACCCAACACGGTTCTGCTGGGTGCTTTTGCGGCATTAAGTCATATGGTTAAAATACCCGCTTTGGAAAATGCCATTCGTGGAAAATTCGCTAAAAAAATAGCTGACCCGAATATTGCTGCAACGACTGCGGGATATAATTTTGTTATGAACTATTTACAACAAAAAACACAGAAACAAGGAGCTTAATCCATGCTTCACCAAATAAGCGGTTCAATTGCTGTTGCTAATGCCATTGCACTTTGCCGTCCGGAAGTTGTCCCATGTTATCCCATTACTCCACAAACACATATTGTTGAACATCTAAGTACTCTGGTAAAAAGCGGTCAGTTAAAAAATTGCACTTATGAAAATGTGGAATCTGAGTTTTTGTATTGGTTCATCGGCGGCAGGTGCAAGAACTTATACTGCAACCGCCAGTCAGGGGCTGCTGTATATGATGGAAGCAGTTTACAATGCCTCTGGTCTTGGTCTGCCTATTGTGATGACTTTGGGTAACCGGGCTATTGGTGCGCCTATTAATATCTGGAACGATCATTCAGATGCAATGTCGGTACGTGATGCAGGATGGATACAGCTCTTTGTTGAAAGTAATCAACAAGCGGTCGATGTTCATAATCAGGCATTTAAACTGGCAGAGGCCCTGAGTTTACCTGTTATGGTTAATATGGATGGTTTTATTTTAACTCATGCTATTACCCGAGTTGATCTTCCTGAACAGGAATTGGTTGATCAGTTTTTACCATCATTTGTGCCAAGACAAAAACTCGATACCCATTCACCCTTATCCATCGGTGCTATGGTAGGACCGGACGCCTTTACAGAAGTCCGTTATCTGGCACATCATAAACAAAAAGAAGCCTTAACAATTATTGAGCAGCAGGCTGAGGAATTTGCACAAATGTTTGGTCGTGATTCAGGTGGTCTGGTGAAATCCTACTTTACTGAGGATGCGGATATTGTTTTTGTTGCCATGGGTTCAGTGGTTGGTACTCTACAGGATCTGATTAATGATTTACGAAGTGAAGGCTATTCTGTTGGTATTTTAAGTTTGCGTTCTTTTCGCCCTTTTCCTGCTAATGCTATTTGTAATGTACTTAAAAATGTTAAACAGGTCATTGTGTTTGAAAAGAGTTTTGCTGTTGGTATGGGGGGTATTTTAGCCAGTGAGATACATATGGCCACGCAGCGTTATGCAGATATACAGGATATGAAGATCAGTTCAGTTATCGGTGGTCTCGGTGGACGAACTATTACCAAAAAATCATTACGTAAAATTGTTGAACATGCAAAAAATGGTCAGCTTGATTCGGAAGTCTTTATGGATCTTGAAGGCAGTACCGTTGTCAGAGAATTAAAACGCCAGCAGCATGAACAAACATCCGGTCCGGTTGCTGAGAACATTTTACGTGATATGGGTGTCGTTTCGGCATCAAAAACACATTAGATTATCTAACTTCGTTATATTTATCTATCACAAAGAGCACAATAGAAATGACTGAAACAGAAATGAGTGCACAATTAATTTCTCAGCAGCAAACAGTTAAATTTTATCAGACAGGTACCTTTACGGTGGGTAATCGTTTACTTGATAAAGAATTTCGTACCGTACAAGCCACTCAGGAACGTTCAAATTCAATCGATTCAGGGCATCGTGCCTGTCAAGGCTGCGGTCAGGCATTAGGTGCACGTTATGCACTGGATACAGCCATGCGTGTCACGGGTGATAAAATTATTGCCGCCAATGCCACCGGCTGTCTTGAAGTTTTTACAACACCGTATCCGGAAACTGCCTGGTCAATACCCTGGTTACATTCACTCTTTGGAAATGTGGCATCGGTTGCTGCTGGGATTTCGGCATCTCTCAAAGCGAAAGGAGATAATGAAACACGTGTTATTGCTCAGGGCGGAGATGGTGGCACCACTGATATTGGTTTTGCCTGTCTGTCTGGTTTGTTTGATCGTAATGATGATGTCCTCTATATCTGTTATGACAATGGTGGGTATATGAACACCGGAGTACAGCGTTCCAGTGCGACCCCTGGTGGTGCACGAACATCAACCACCATGCCGGTAGGAGAGCATCCCGGCAGTTCATTTAATACAGGCAAATATTTACCCGGTATTGCCATGGCTCATGAAATACCTTATGTTGCCACGGCATCAGTTCATGATCTGCATGATTTAGAGCGTAAAGTAGAAAAAGCAATGTCTTTTCGTGGAGCACGTTATCTGCAAATTAATGTACCCTGTCCATTAGGCTGGGGCAGTGAACCTTCTCAAACCATCAAACTGGCACGGATGGGTGTTGAGTCAGGACTTGTGCCATTGTTTGAAGCAGAATACGGCGAATTGACTAATTCAACTAAAATCCGTTATCAAATTCCGGTTGAAGATTACCTCAAATCACAGCGTCGCTTTGCACATGTGTTAAAACCAGCCAATGTGGAGCAACTGGAAACCATAAGAACCCTTGCCGAAAAGAATATCAGGCGTTATCACTTATTGTAAATTTTTATCCCTTTATGAGTAATATACCTAACAATAATAATCAGAGTAAATTATGACTGTTCAGCACAAACCTTTTGCTATAACCCTGGACGTAGGCAGCAGCCACCTGAATAAAACTGGCAGCTGGCGTAGTATGCGGCCTATTTATGTTGATCGTTTACCACCTTGTAACAAAGCCTGTCCTAGTGGTGAAAATATCCAGGGCTGGTTAAGTCTTGCTGAAGAAAAAAATTATCAGGGAGCATGGCAATTACTTACCCGTGACAATCCATTTCCTGCGATTATGGGACGTGTTTGTTATCATCCATGTGAAAGTACCTGTAACCGAGGTCAATTAGACTTACCTGTCGGCATTAATTCTGTTGAACGTTTTATTATCGGTTTTGCGTGATACTGAAACTGAAAAAAGAAATCAACTCATTGGTCGTGTTGTTATTTATGGCGGCGGTAACTCAGCAATGGATGTTGCCCGCACAGCGATTCGAATGGGTGCTCAAGACGTAACAGTCATCAGTCGTGAGGAACACAATAATATGAGTGCTCATCCCTCTGAAATTAAAGAAGCCTTAGAAGAGGGAGCTCAGCTTATTAACCTGCGTGCCATTAAATCTGTTGATGGCGATCTGATAACCTTAGAACGTTTAAAAACCATAGAGGAACATCACTCGGGGCATTCTCATGTTGTTGAAACGGGTGAATATGAAAATATAGAAGCTGATATTGTGGTTTTAGCCATAGGTCAACTCATTGATGAAACCCTGCTTAAAAACACGCCAAAAATCACAATTGAGAACAAATTCATTCAAATCAATAATATTATGCAGACAGGTCATGAAGGTATTTTTGCAGCAGGTGATGCGGTACCTTCGCAACGATCAGTCACTACCGCTTTAGGGCACGGTAAAAAGGCTGCCCGGGCAATTAATGCCTGGCTCAAAGGTGAAGTTTATCAGCCCGCACCACAAAATGAAGTGGCGACATTTGATAAAATGGAACCCTGGTATTATTCCGACGCACCGAGAACAGTTCAGCCTCATTTAGAAACAGTAAGACGAAAAAGCGGATTTGCAGAAGTAGTAGGCGATCTGGATCTTGAGAATGCAAAGTTTGAAGCCAGACGTTGTATGTCTTGTGGGAACTGCTTTGAGTGTGATAATTGTTACGGGATCTGCCCGGATAATGCGATTAGCAAACTTGGACCAGACAAGGGCTTTGAGTTTAAATATGACTATTGCAAAGGGTGTGGTATGTGTGAAGCAGAATGTCCATGTGGTGCAATCGCGATGATAACGGAAGATATTTAAATAAATTACATCAATAAGGGTAATTTATATCCTTATTTTTTTGCTTTATATTGAACAATGTTTAATAATGGTCTGATTATTTTTCTAGTCACTTATCAGCAGCAAATATAACCTTTACCTGAGAGATCAATACTGAATCGATATTATTGAAGGTGTAGTAATGAATTTTAGCAATTTATTATCAAGCAAATACTTTGCTCCTTTATTCTGGACACAGTTTCTAGGTGCATTTAATGATAATCTTTATAAAAATGCATTGATTATTTTTATGACACTTAATGCCGGAGCCTATACTGATATTTCAATTGATTTATTGATCCCTTTAAGTGGCGGTATCTTTATTCTGCCTTTTTTTCTTTTTTCTGCAATTGCAGGGCAATTAGCTGATAAGTTTGAAAAGTCCAGGCTGATACGAATTATTAAAGTGGGTGAAATTATTATTATGATAATTGCTGCTCTTGGGTTTTATTTTGAAAATGTCTGGTTTCTATTAACTGTTTTATTTTTTATGGGCTGTCAGTCATCACTTTTTGGTCCTGTAAAATACAGTTTTTTACCTCAGCATCTAACAGAAGAGGGGTTGTTAAAGGGGAATGCTGTCATTGAAATGGGTACGTTTCTTGCCATTCTGATTGGCACAATAATGGGTGGTATTTTAATTGCAGATAAAGAATTGGGACGAATTTATGTCAGTGCTTTAGTGATTGGTATTGCACTTCTTGGCTGGTTGAGTAGTTTAAAAATTCCATTAGCACAATCAGTTAATGTCAATTTAAATATAAACTTTAACATTTTTTCTCAAACCTGGAATATTTTACGAACAGCAGCAGAACATCAATTAATTTATGGTGCTATTATCGCTATATCGTGGTTTTGGTTTATTGGTGCCACTATGTTGTCTATTTTACCATTGCCCGCTTTCACGCAGGACATTTTGTCTGCAAATGAAAGAGTGATTACTTTGTCATTAGCTCTGTTTTCAATTGGTATCGGTATGGGATCAATTATTGCCGGTAAATCTAAAACTTTGGTAAAAAGTATTAAATGGATCATAATAGGTGCGCTTGGAATCAGTATTTTTTCACTGGATCTGTATTGGGCAAGCACACAACTGATTAGTCATCATGCTCAACAGAGTTCTTTGCTGTTATCAGCCTGGCAAGACATGTTTCAAAGCCCACTGACCTTACATGTACTTGTTGATGTGTTCGTATTAGGGGCTTTTGGAGGACTTTACATTGTTCCTTTGTACGTGATTCTGCAGGAACATAGTGAAATAAAAACACGTTCAAGAACAATTGCTGCTAATAATATCGTTAATGCGCTCTTTATGGTGATTTCTGCGGTTGCGACGATGATGTTATTGGCCAGAGGGGTGACAGTGTATCAATTATTTGCCATCCTGGGCATTATTAACAGTTTAATGATTGTCTATTTGTATTATCGATTTTCAGCAGAGGTTAGAAAAGTTTTACTTCTAAAATAAATGATACCAATACACGTTTTAAAAATTTATATTTGATGATGCCAACAATATCTGCTTCATCAAATTATAAGTTATTGAGTTTTAAATCGATTAATGAAACTGTATAAAGATTCAACTTTTTCTGATGTTTTATTGAATTTTGTCACCATAGAATCAATCAACATCACATTATTATTACTTAATTAG
>JAHXHI010000234.1 GCA_025656775.1 gamma proteobacterium symbiont of Bathyaustriella thionipta | reverse complement strand
AATTATTAGTTTCAATATTTCGAATATGACCACTAAGTAGATACAGAAAATATTTTTATAATTATATCAAGATGTCCGGAATATGCTGAATTTTGTCAATTTACCCTACCCATTTTTTAGTGGTTTGAAATGTCCGTTATCTGGAATTCAAAGTGATAATTACTCGTAAGTCCGAACCGCTTTTATGTGTCAAAATCAACTGAATAAAATATTCTTAGAATAGCTGTTTATTGGTCTAATTATCTGGATAAGGAAATACTGATATCGCTCTTCTGGGTCGCGAACAGCTATTTAATTTTATAGAAAATTAGGCCAACTTATTGGTTAAAACAATTGGGATGGCCATTTTATGATTCATAATCTTTTTTTATAAAACAATAAAGTCTGATTTGAACAATAAAACGGATAAGTTTGGCCATATTATGAGTTAAATGTTAGTCATTTAATTGGTAAACCGACAACTTAAAAATTATTTTCTTGTCTGATTTGACAAAATAATCAGTGTTAAATTGTATTTTCTACCAATTAACTACCAATTTTATATAAAAAACTAAAATCCCTTGCAACTACCTGTTAAATAGTCGAGTCTGAGACGCATTAATATAATACAGTATATAAGGATAAAGTTATCTCTAATGCCCTACCTAAAAGACTTTACAAATTTGATTTAACTTTTTCTATGGCAGAGCTTCCAGTGAACTTGATTTGGTAAGAAATATAACTTAGTATTAAGTGTAAGAATATGTCTTATTTTGAGGTGAAAAATGTCAAGAACTCAAACTGTTAGCCTTGGTGAACACTGGAACGATTTTATTGATAGTATGCTTAAGTCTGGTCGTTATGCATCTACAAATGAATTAATGCGTGACTCCTTACGTTTATTGGAAGAAAAAGAGGCAACTTCAGAATTGGAGGCTTTGCGTAAAGCTCTTATTGCTGGTGAGGAAAGTGGCTCAGCAGGTGAATTGGATATTAATATTATCAAACAAAAAGCAAGGATTAAGGCTGGGTTAAAATCATCTGATGCATAAAATTTACAAACAGAATTTAGCAGAGGAAGATTGTGTGATATTTGGATTCATACATTTAAAAACTGGGGTAAAGATAAAGCAGATAGTTATTTGGGCGAGCTTGAAAACGCCTTTAATTTAATTGCTGAAAATCCTTATATCGGTAACAATTCTGATGAAATCAGGCCAGGGTACAGGCAATATCACATTAATCGACACATTATTTTCTATCGTATTGCTGATGAAACAATTCATGTTATTAGAATTCTTTATGATCAAATGGATTTCTTTAAACATTTAAAATCCTCGAATGAAAAACATCTGTAAACTATATTTGTATTCTTAAAGCTAAGCGGTGATTTTTGATTTATTAAATATTTGAATTTTATACTAAGCATTTAAGGTGAAATGGAAATTAATCGAAATAATTATGAGTTAGAGCAAATTGATAAACGTCTACTTGAGTTAGAACAAGAAAAGGTAGCTCTGCTTTCTCAAAAGAAGCAATTGCTTGATCAGGCCTTTTCTTATAGAGCAACTGATAATAATTCCAGCCAGAAATTCCAAAATTATAAACTTTCCACAGATCAAAAAATTAAATTATTTTCTCAATTATTTCGTGGTCGTAAAGATATCTATGCAACACGCTGGGAAAACAAACAAGGTAGAAGTGGTTATTCTGTAGCCTGTTCAAATGAATGGCAACCAGTAATATGTTCTAAACCCAAGGTTAAATGCAGTGAATGTAGACATCGTTCCTTTATGCCTCTAGACAATGCTGCAATTTTTGATCATTTATCTGGCAAAAAGACTATTGGTCTTTATCCTTTGCTAAATAATAATGAGTGCTGTTTATTAGCGGTTGATTTTGATAAGTCAGATTGGCAAGCTGATGTTACTGCTTTTTCTGAAGCATGTCTATCATGGAATATTCCTTTTGCCCTTGAACGTTCCCGCTCAGGCAATGGGGCTCATATCTGGATTTTTTTCGATAAGCCTATTCTGGCGAAAGATGCACGAAATTTTGGTTTTGCTTTACTTGACAAAGCTATGGAAAAGCATGTTGGTTTATCTTTTGACTCATATGATCGATTATTCCCTAATCAGAATATTTTACCTGATGGAGGCTTTGGAAACCTTATTGCCTTGCCATTGCAGTTGGTTCCCAGGAAATCTGAAAACAGTGTATTTATTGATTTAAATTTTAACGCTTGGCCCGATCAGAGGGCATTTCTTGCTTCACTTAACCGACTCAATGCCAAGCAGATGTATGAGTGCCTGGAGTTAGTAGTTAGAGAAAAAGTAATTGATGAGGAAGATCTAAAACCATGGGAAAAAAGTTTACCCATAGTTAAAGAAAAAATTTCAGGTTGCCCAAAATCAATAACCATTGTCTTAGCCAACAAAATATATTTCGACGGATGTTTTGCCTCAAGCTTTATTAGCTCGACAAAAACGGACAGCCAGCTTTTCGAATCCTGAGTTTTTCAAAACGCAAGCCTTAAGATTCTCAACCTATGGCATTCCTCGCTTTATTTGTCTTGGATATCTTGAGAAAAACTATTTGTCATTGCCAAGAGGATGTCTGGATGATGTAGTTGCGATTTTGGAAGAGCAATTAATTAACATTGAATTTGATGATAAGCGAAAAGTGGGGCTAAAATTAAATAAAATTCACTTTAAAGGTGAATTGCGTAAAGATCAAAAAAAGGCTGTGGACAAATTGAAACAGTTTGATACCGGCATTCTTCATGCCCCAACAGCATTTGGAAAAACGGTTGTAGCTATTGGCCTCATTTATAAAAGAAAAGTAAATACCTTGATTTTGGTTCATAGTCGTCAATTGTTAGATCAATGGAAAGAACGCTTGAATATGTTCCTGGAAGCTATTGATATTGGTGTAATTGGTGGTGGGAAACGCAAACCAACGGGGCAAATTGATGTCGCAACGTATCAAAGTTTGATTAATCGTAAAGACAATTCTGTTGATCCTCGTTTATTTGATTATGGTCAAGTGATTATAGATGAATGTCATCACTTATCGGCACCCAACTATGATCGCTTATTAAATGAAGTACATGCTAAATATGTGCTTGGTATTACAGCAACTCCTCAACGACAAGATGGCCATCAACCAATAATTTTTATGCAGGCAGGCCCTATACGTCATACTGTTAAGTTGGATGCTCGTGAGCAGTTTGAACAACAGGTTGTGGTGACGGAATTGGAGACTACACCTTCATAAGAATTGCTAAACAGTGCAACAAGGCCACATATTGCTGATGTTTATCGTTGGCTAATGGAGTATTCTGACAGAAATAAACAGATCATTAATGATGTAGTCAGAGAGGTTGAAAACAATAGAAATCCGATTATTCTGACAGAACGCACAGAGCATGCTGTTATGCTGGGGAAACTTTTGGCAGAACGAAAAGTTAGTTTTCAGGTTCTACGTGGAGCGATGAAAGCGAAAGACCGAAAGGAAGCGATGGAATCATTAAATGAGACTCAGGTGGTCATAGCAACGGGAAAATATATAGGAGAAGGCTTTGACCTGGCAAAATTAGACACTTTACTTTTGGCATTACCTATTTCCTGGAAGGGGTCTTTAGCTCAATATGTCGGGCGTATTCACCGTCAATTTACTGGTAAAGAACGAGTGACTGTCTACGATTATGTTGATCAAACTTTGCCTATGTTGAGGCGAATGTTTCAAAAGCGAATCAAGGGTTATGAAGCGATGGGATACTCAATTTCCTTTAAAGGTAATAATACTTTGATTCAAACGAAGCTTTTCAAAGATAGATAAGCTGTACAAGAAAATAATCAGCCTATGAATAGTTATTGTTAGACCATAACAAGGCTACCGATTGAGAAAATAATATGCCCAACTGTCAACACAAGCAAGCTCTTGATAAAATCACCAATGTTTTAAATCAGTTGCAGACCAGCGGAAACTTTTCGGCCAGAACGATGACTGATTATGACAATTTAAACATTGAAATAAAAACCTTCGGGCAATTAAAACTGCCCATTAAGCCAGCCAAAGCAAAAGCGTTGAGCAAATATGCCAAGCCTGCAAAGTATGGCTTAAAGGATAAAACAATACTTGATCCAAAGGTACGTAATGTTTGGGAAATTCCCAAAAGTCATATCAAAATTGATAAGCGACGTTGGAATAAAACCCTTAATCCGGCATTGCTGGAACTAAAAAAAGAACTGGGACTGCAAGAGAACCACCAGTTGAAAGCACAATTGCATAACTTCCTTATCTATGAAAAAGGACAATTCTTTCACTCTCATCAGGATACTGAAAAAGAAGAGAATATGATTGCAACACTGGTTATTCTCTTACCCTCCAGTTATCGGGGAGGAACATTAGTGGTTGAAAACCAGGGGGACAGCAAACGCTACCCCAGTACCTCTGCACCAGACAACAAGTTAACCTTTATTGCTTTTTATGCAGATTGTCAGCATGAGGTTAAACCGGTCACCGACGGCTATCGAGTGGCTTTGACCTATAATTTGAGCCTTAAACAGGGTTTCACCAGAACACCGCTGACTATCACTAAGCAGGCTCAGCATTCATTGGATAAAGCTGTTGCTGATTACTTTCAACAACCCCGACAAACTCATTCTTATCGAGCACCATCCTGCAATAAATTAATTTATCTGCTGGATCATGAATATACACCCAAAGGTCTAAAATGGGAGAACCTCAAGGCAAAGGATCAAATCCGTGCTCAGGCATTACTCCAGACAGCGAGTCACAATGAGCTGGAAATCTTTTTGACGCTGGCTGATATTCATGAGTGCTGGGATTGTGAGATGTCTTACAATGAAAATTATAGCCCTCGCTACGGAGATTGGTATGAAGATGATGAGGAGGAGGAAGATGATGGAGATGAGTCTGATGATGAATCCGTAGACTTACTGGAATTACTCGTTGATGAAACTGAAATATGTCACTGGCGGGATGTGACAGACAAAAAAATTAATTATCCCATCTTACCCGTTTTGGATGATTCCATTTGCTGGACAAAGGCTAATAATGAATGCAAGCCTTTTGAAAAAGAGTATGAAGGCTATATGGGTAACTGGGGCGATACCATGGATTATTGGTATCACCGTGCAGCAATTGTGATGTGGCAAAAAGTGGATCATTATAATGCTTTGCTTGAATTTAATCCGGCTAAAGTGGTCGAGGAATTATTGGCTCAGATAAATGTTTTAACCAAAAGTCAGTTTAAAAAATGTGTTAAAAATCTACTCAAAGACTGGTCAGGTTTGCACAGTGAGGCCAAATCAGCGGATTATAACCGTGTTTTAAGGTTATCGTCTGAAATTAAAGATGCCAGACTGGCTTATGAACTGCTTGAAGAGCTGGATCATAAAGCACTCACCGTGTCATCTATCCCTTATTGGATCTCATTGGAAATAATTTATGGTGCAAAGTGGTGTATTGATGTATTAAAACACTGGCATACTGATCACTCTTATCAGGAAAGAGTCATTGCCATTGAAGTGCTGGACAAAATCGTAAGTCGATTATCTATTGCTAAGAGTGGACCTCATAGTGAGTTAACCAACTGGATGACGAATCATCAATGGCAGGTTATACAGAAGAGTGACAAGATTGAATTAAACTCTTTTCAGGATGCTGAATTATCTGAGCAAGCAGCTGAACGCTTTAAAGCAGTAAAAGAGCTAATAAAGACCACTCAAACTGCTCTAAACCAATCGATTCATAATGAGTTGATTCATTATCTTCTGGCTCATAAGAGCCTTTATCCATCGATTGGTTTGGTGAACTTCTTG
Source organism: gamma proteobacterium symbiont of Bathyaustriella thionipta (assembly GCA_025656775.1). Taxonomy (GTDB): domain Bacteria; phylum Pseudomonadota; class Gammaproteobacteria; order GRL18; family GRL18; genus GRL18. Next base: position 3,266 of record JAHXHI010000234.1, on the reverse strand, counting down.
CTATCATTTAAGCTGGTTTATCAACAGAAAGAGCTCGTACATTGGTTTTATCAGGATGCTTTACAGCAATTGTATGAACTTTTATATTCAGAGTTGCAAAAGGGGACAAGAAAGCCAGGTGACTGGTCAATAATGGATAGTAATCACTGTGCATGTAATGATTGCCAGGCTTTAAATCTCTTTTTGCAGGCAAAAAAGACACAGGAAAAAATCTGGCCGCTTAATGGAAACAGACGAATGCACATTCATCATATTATTGATGAGATGAATTTACCAGTCACTCATCAGACAAAGAGAAACGGTAGGCCTTACCAATTAGTCCTGAAAAAGACGAATCAATTATTTTCACAGGATAAAGAACGGTTTAAACAAATAACAAAATCAGTCAATCGACTCATTGCTTCAGGCTACGTTAAATCTATCAAATAGTGTTTTTATAAATAGAACTTTAGTAGAAATATATTTGACATCCATTTAAATATGAAATACAGTCTAGTCTGACTGGTTTGTTTTTTCTGTAAGGAGAGATTATATGAAGCATACAACTTGGCAACTTCAGGATGCAAAAAGTAAATTTAGCCAATTAGTAGAATCAGCAATGGCTGATGAACCTCAAATTGTGACCAAGCATGGCCATAATGCAGTTGTTGTTCTTTCATATAAGGAATATGAGGCAATGACAAAACCTAAAATCAGTCTTGTCAATTTTTTCAGAGATTCACCTTTGGCTGGTGTTGAGTTAGATATTTCACGTAATAATGATTTTCCCAGAGAAATTGAATTGTGAAATATTTACTGGATACTTGCGTGATTTCTGAAATGATCAAACCAAAACCGGATGAAAATGTTGTTTCATGGTTAGAAGCGCAAGATGAAAACTCTTTATACCTCAGTGTTCTGACATTTGGTGAAATTGAAAAGGGTATTGAAAAAGCATCGAACCAAATCAGAAAACAAAAACTTCGATTATGGGTAGAAGATGATTTAAAAAAACGCTTTGAGGGCCGCATAATTCCAATCAGTTTTTCTATTGCAGCAGAATGGGGGAAAATGCAGGGAAAATCTGAATTATTGGGGAAACCGCTGCCTACAATGGATGGATTAATTGCAGTTTCAGGACTTGTCAGTCAATGTATCGTTGTGACTAGAAATATTTCTGATATGGAGCAAAGTTCAGCAGAACTGTTCAATCCATGGGAAAAATCAGTGTAGTGACATCCTAAGAAAATTAATGCTCTTTTTCTTAGGTGTCGTATATAGACGAGTCAATTTTATGCTGGGTGTTTAAACAGCTGTTTTGTAAATTGTGGATCGAGTCTTGGCAGGCTCTACAGTTATTTTCCAAAAAACTTAAAATCCCTCGGTGGCAACACCGTGCCGGTTCGATTCCGGCCCTGGGCACCATTTCTTCATATCAGTTCCCCTTAAAATCTTGATAAGTCACATGTTTCCATCATTACCATCGGAGCAGTAGACAAAATTGAAGACATTTAAAGGCCTCAATTATACATAAACCAAATACGATATTTATTATTTCTCTAAATCAGCTCCTTTAGACTTAAGGCATTACTATTTAAAGCCTAGAATCATCCAGTCCTTACGAACAAAAATCCTAAATCAACGCAAGAACAGCATCTTGAATGTAATCTTCTAAACTTGAAGGTTACTGGTTTGGATTGAGATTAAAACATACTGAAGTTCCAGCTTCTCACATACTTGTCTGTTGTAACAATATTAATCAATCAGATTCGTTAACCATTGAAGATGCTATGGAGCTTTATCTAAAAGTTAAAGAGCATGGTAAGGATAAAGTCTTTTTCCGTAATACTGAGCGAAATATTTGCTATCTCAAGAGTTGTATTGGTGTCAAGTTACTAGATCAATACTCAGCAGCAGATGCTTCTAAATTTAGACAGTGGCTACTTGATAAGGGGTTAAGCTCTGGTTCATTGAAGAGAATATTTTACAATATTAAAGCTGTTCTAACTTCACTATCAAAGAGTAAGACTTAGACGCTAAAAGCGCCTTTTCAGGTGTTTACTTGCCGAACAATGAAGGGACAACAAAAAGTCACCCCATTTCAGATAACAACTTAAAGAAGCTACAAAAAGAATGTTTACGATTAAATGATGATATTCGCTGGCTTGTTGCTTTAATCAGTGATTCAGGGATGCGATTATCAGAAGCTGTAGGCTTAATGACAGATGATATTTGTATTGAAGACAGCATCCCTCATATTAAATTCAAGCCACACTCCCACAGAAGACAGAAGATAATAAAAATTAAGAGATTTCAGTCCTTGAAGCGATAACTATATGAAACAGAATGCTTTTGTCTAACCTGACAAGGTGATTTTCTGCTGCCTTTGGTCTGTAAAAACACATATATTCTTATTAATTTAATGGGCATTTTGGAGCATTTATCAGAAATTCATGTATTGATGTTGAGCAGATGATTACTAAAATGACAGAATTTCAGGTTGTCAAATTGACAAATCTTATAAATACCAGCCTGTTTGCTGGAAACAGTCATCAATAGTCATTGATTCCTGCGACTAAAAGAAATTTGCGGAAGTTGTTATAATGATGCAGTTAATACTCCAATCATTACTTTTGACTATTTATTTTGTACAAACAGGTGAAGAATTATGGTGGACAAAGCAACGCTTATCATCGACGGTGAAAAATATGATTTTCCTGTTGTTGTCGGTTCGGAAAATGAGCATGGAATCGATATAAGCTCATTACGAGTCAGAACAGGTTATATAACCCTTGATCCGGGCTATGTGAATACAGGAAGTTGCGAGAGCGCAATTACCTACATTGATGGGGAGAAGGGCATACTTCGCTATCGTGGCATCCCTATCGAGCAATTTGCCAATGGGCCGAATTTCATAGAAGTTGCCTGGTTATTGATTTTCGGCCGGTTACCGACTCCGGAAGAATATACAGCGTTTGCCGAAGAGTTAACCAATGAAGCCAATATTGATGAGGGTATGAAGCATCATTATGAGAGTTTCCCCCGTAAAGCACCTCCAATGGCGATTCTGGCATCAATGGTTAGTGCGCTATCCTGTTTTCACCCGGAATTTCTGGATATCGATGATGATGATATATTCGGGGCCGCTGCTGCACGTCTTATCAGCAAGATCAGAACCATTGCCGCATTTGCTTACCGGTGAGTGTAATCACGCTATTTGATGGGCTTTTGTTCAACTTATTTAATGGGTAATTTCAGCTTATTTTATTGCATTTATTCAGCGGGTT
>JAHXHI010000217.1 GCA_025656775.1 gamma proteobacterium symbiont of Bathyaustriella thionipta | reverse complement strand
GGAAAATGTAAACTTACTGCGAAAAGTTTATTCCTGTCCTTACTTTATCCCTTGTATAATAATGACTTTTCGGTTCACCGGACTTTGCTGGAGGAAATACAATGCCGATAATGGTTAATCTTCACGCATGAAGCTGCGTAACATTTCAGAACGAGTTGGATGACGTAGTTTACGTAATGCTTTCGCTTCAATTTGACGAATACGTTCACGTGTTACATCAAACTGTTTACCCACTTCTTCTAAGGTGTGATCAGTATTCATATCAATACCAAAACGCATTCTGAGTACTTTAGATTCTCTCGCTGTTAAACCTTCTAAAATATTCCTTGTCGCGTTTTTCAGACCTGTCGTATTGGCCGTTTCTGAGGGTGATTGTATATTTTGATCCTCAATAAAGTCACCCAGATGTGAATCTTCATCATCACCGATCGGTGTTTCCATTGAGATAGGTTCTTTGGCAATTTTCAGCACTTTACGAACTTTATCTTCTGGCATTTCCATTTTTTCAGCCAGCTCTTCCGGGGTCGCTTCACGGCCTTTTTCCTGAAGAAGTTGTCGGGAAACACGATTTAATTTATTGATGGTTTCAATCATATGCACTGGAATACGAATGGTACGCGCCTGATCAGCAATAGAGCGAGTAATTGCCTGACGAATCCACCAGGTTGCATAGGTAGAAAACTTGTATCCACGGCGGTATTCAAATTTATCGACCGCTTTCATCAGGCCGATATTACCTTCCTGAATAAGGTCCAGGAATTGTAAACCTCGATTAGTGTATTTCTTGGCAATTGATATCACTAGACGTAAGTTAGCTTCTACCATTTCCTTTTTAGCACGTCGAGCCTTGGCTTCTCCAATAGACATTTGACGGTTAACATCTTTGATGCCTGAGATACTCATACGGCATTCATTACCAATGGCAACGAGTTTTCTTTGGGCTTTACGAATCTCATCAGCATGTTCTTTAAGAACATCTGAATAAGAATCACCCTTTTCAATATGCATATCCAACCAGGTGAGGTCCGTTTCATTGTCAGGAAAAGAAGTCACAAAGTCTTTTCTCGGCATATGTGCTTTCTCAACACAAGCAGTAAGAATGACTTTTTCATGCATACGAATACGTTCAATTAAAATACGCAAACCTGTAACCATACGGTCATTGAGTTTATGCGTACGCTTTAATCGCATAAAGGCTTCTGCCATCTCTGCACGTAATGTTTTACACTTATCAGTATCAAAGTTATCACCCTCTTCCTGACACAATAACTTTTCATTCAAGTCGCGAATATGCTCAAAATGTTCCTTGACCAATTCCATATCTGGCCCAACGGGTTCATCATCTTCATCATCGTCGTCATCATCAGTTGAATCATTAGGTGTTGAAGCGGGATTTGCCAGTAAATGGTCTTCAACGTCTTCTTCTTCAAGTAAGACAAAGCCTGTACCGCTGAGTATATCTGTTATTTTTCGCTCTTCAAGTTCAACTTTATTATACTCTGATAACAATAAGCTAATAGTGGCTGGATAAGATGCCAGAGCAGAATACATTTGCTTCATGCCCTCTTCTATACGTTTAGCAATCTTGATTTCGCCCTGACGGGTAAGCAGCTCGACTGATCCCATTTCTCGCATATACATACGAACAGGGTCCGTAGTACGGCCAAATTCAGCATCCATTGAAGCCAATGCAGCAGCGGCTTCTTCAACAGCATCATCATCTGTTGTATCAGTTGAAGAGCCTTCGACAATCAAATCATCTGCATCGGGTGCTGTTTCTACAACTTTAATACCCATATCATTGATCATAGCAATGATGTCTTCGATTTGTTCCGGTTCCAGAATATCGTTGGGTAGATGATCGTTCACTTCCGCATAGGTTAGATAACCTTGCTCTTTGCCGCGGGCAATAAGAAGTTTTATTTTAGATTGTTGGGTGGTTTGATCCATAAAGTATTATCACTTGAAAAATAAATAATCTATAAAATAAGAGCCAAAATAAAGCCCGAAAGATAACTTACCATTATAGCACACTGAGCTGCATTCTGCGAGTTAGCAAGTATAATTCCACATAAAATGTAATGAAAAAGCCATATTTTGTTTGCTTAAGTGTTAAAAACAGCCTCCGTAAGGCCACTATTAATCACTTAATTTGACTTTATTGATAAAAGTAACTGCACATACTCCTGTTTTTCTAATGGTTCCAATCCCTGATTTCTTTCTTTTCGCTGTAGCTGGGAGAAACGTTGCTGCTGGTATTGACGAGCAAGGAGTTGTAACGTTTCGTTAAATTCACAACTGATTGCTTCTTCGTCAGTAATCAACAATGGTTCCACCGCTAATTTTGCAAGGTATTGATGTTGTGTACTATTTTGCCAATTTGCCAATATTCTTGCAGTTGTTAAATGGGGATCATTCTGCAATAAATCAAGTAATTGCACGAAAAGACTGATATTTTCTAATTCTAATGATAAAAAGCGTCCAGGATCACCTGCTTTTTCTGCCAGACCAGGGTATTGCAGCAAGTAGGTTATCGCTTTTTTGACCGGTGATGGTGCTTGTCTCATTGGGTTCAAGGATGAGTTAGCAACATGATTCTTAGGTAATTTCTGACTGTTTTCTGACTGGGCTGATTTTATTCCTAATAGCGGAAATAACGTGACTTTATCGATATCGGCCAGTTCTGATAAGCGTGCAATCATTAATGTTAGAAAAGCACCTTCCTGTATCTGTTTTAGATAAGGTTTACTCAGATCAATTAATTTAGAGCGGCCATCCAGAGAATCCATATTGACCTGTTTCATCAGATTATCAAAAAAGAATTCTGAAAAGGTCATGGCTTTAGCCATTTCAGCTTCAAAGCCTGTTTTACCTTTTGCACGAACCAGGGTATCCGGATCCTCACCATCCGGTAAAAACATAAAACGTGCTTGTTTACCCGGCGTTATCACTGGTAAAGCATTATTCATTGCACGCCAGGCTGCATCTCTACCTGCCCGATCACCATCAAAACAAAAGAAAACTTCATCACATAGACGAAATAATTTTTGTAAATGTTCGGCAGTTGTTGCCGTACCCAATGTTGCCACACTATAGTTGACATCAAATTGTGCCAGTGAAACCACATCCATGTAGCCTTCCACAACGAGAATTTTATCTATTTTTCGCAATGCCTGTTTGAGTTCAAAAAGTCCATATAGCTCTTGCCCTTTATGAAATAAGCGAGTCTCTGGTGAATTCAGATACTTTGGCTTTCCATCGCCAAGAATACGTCCACCAAAGGCAATAGTTCGCCCCCTGCGATCACGGATTGGGAACATCAGCCGTTCTCTGAAACGGTCATAGTAGGGTGATTTGTTGCTATAAGTCTGAGCTGCTCCGTCTTCATCTCGTTTGATCAGCATACCAGTATCAAACAAAGCCTGTATTTTTTGCTGATCCCCTGCACCAATCACATTGAGTACATTATCCCAGCCAGGAGGTGAAAACCCCAGAGCAAATGTTTTTACTATCTCAGGGCTTAAACCCCGTTTCTTCACATAATCCTGGACTGGTTGAGCCTGGTTGTGATGATTGATTTGATATTGATAGTAGCTTGCTACCTGATCGAGCAGCTCAAACTGCTCAGGAGTCTGTTTAGCTGTGTCATTGGAATAGGCAATTTTAGGTACCTGCTTACCCGCCATTTGTGCCAGCTCTTCTACGGCTTCAACGAAACTCAAGTGTTCGTATTCCATTAAAAACCGAATAGCATCACCACTGACACCACACCCAAAACAATGGTAAAACTGCCGGGGCTGACTGACGCTGAAAGACGGTGTTTTTTCACCATGAAAGGGACAACAGGCCATGTGGTTAGCACCTGACCGTTTGAGAGGTATCCGGGAGTCAATGAGTTCGACAATATCGGTGTATGCCAAAACTTCGTCAATAAACTCTCTAGGAATTGTTCCTGCCATAGATAATCTTTATTCCTAAAATAAATCTTAAAGCGAGCCTTTATGGATCGATGTAACTGTGCTGAATAACAAGAAAGGGCTTATAAATATTTTGTATAGAAACAGACTTTAAAAACCAGATTATGATAAGCCTGTTTCGCCTATTTTAAAACCAGAGCTACACTCGTTGTATTCTAAATGTAATTCCTAAGCGGTTAACAGTTTAGGCTAATTTCTGTTTGATAAGGGTGCTGACCTGTGACATATCTGCTCTTCCCTGTACTTGAGGCTTGAGCATTCCCATCACTTTGCCCATTTCTTTCATTGACTGGGCACCTGTTGTACTAATGGCTTCGTCAATTAGCTGGGCAATTTCTGCTTCGGTTAATGCGACAGGAAGATATTCTTGGAGTATGCCCATCTCCATTTCTTCTTTTTCAGCCAAATCAAGACGTTCGGCATCACGAAACTGCTGGGCAGAGTCCCGTCGCTGTTTAACCAACTTGTCTAATATCGCCAATATCTGGGTATCATCAAGTTCAATTCGTTCATCTATTTCACGCTGCTTAACAGCTGCTATTGTGCCACGAATAACAACAAGACGGTCTTTTTCTTTAGCCCGCATCGCATTTTTCATATCATCTTGAAGACGAGACTTCAGAGTCTGGCTCATATTATATAACTCATATTTTATCGATCAGAGTATTACTTCGTGAAACTTAACACTTTTTTAATTAACTCAAAGAATAACTATTTGTAAAAATAGTTAACTCGCTAATTATTAATACATACGTCTGCGGCGACCAATCTCACGAGATTGTTTTTTCTGCCAACGTTTAACAGCTGCTGCTGCTTTACGTTTACGAACGGCAGTAGGCTTTTCATAATGTTCACGACGGCGAACTTCTGATAATACGCCTGCTTTTTCACAAGAACGTTTGAAACGACGTAATGCTACGTCAAATGGTTCGTTTTCTTTAATCTTTACAGATGGCATGTAGACTCCTAGCTCCTACCAAAATTTAACAGTATGTCTTTCGCACCCAACGCCATAATCCGACCTGGAACGCAGAGACGGGATCATACTCCTACCAGAAAATAAATGCAAAAGATCTTTTCTTTTTTATCTGACAAAAATTATTCTTCTTGAAAACATTGTTCTTAGAGTAGAAAATACGCTCATGAAAGTATTAGGTATTGAAACATCTTGTGACGAAACCGGCATAGCTATTTACGATAGTAACCAGGGTTTATTAGCTGATGCGCTATACAGCCAGATAGAATTACATGCTGATTATGGCGGTGTGGTTCCTGAGCTGGCCTCCAGGGATCATGTCAGGCGTATTATTCCCCTGATACAACAGGTAATGGCTGAGGCACAGTGCCGGCCTGCAGATATTAATGGTATTGCCTACACCTCAGGCCCGGGTTTGATGGGTGCTTTGATGGTAGGCGCTGCAGTGGGTCGGTCTTTAGCCTGGACATGGAAATGCCCCAGTATTGGTATCCACCATATGGAAGGCCATTTACTGGCTCCAATGTTAGAAGATAATATTCCCCAATTCCCTTTTCTCGCTTTACTGGTTTCTGGCGGTCATACACTACTGGTTGATGTCTCTGGTATTGGCCAATATAACGTAATCGGTGAATCACTGGATGATGCAGTGGGTGAAGCTTTTGATAAAACAGCCAAGATGTTGGGCTTAGGTTACCCTGGCGGCCCGGTTATTTCTGAACTGGCACACAAAGGTGTGAAAGATCGTTATAAGTTCCCTCGTCCCATGGTCAATCGTCCCGGTCTGGATATGAGCTTTAGCGGTTTAAAAACCTTTGTGTTAAACACCTGGGCAGATTCAGACAAAACAGAGCAAACCAGAGCAGATATAGCCTATGCATTTCAGGAAGCAGTGGTCGATACTCTGGCCATAAAATGCAAGCGCGCATTAAAAGAAACCCGTCATACACGATTAGTGATTGCCGGTGGTGTCAGTGCCAACCAGCGTCTTCGTTCACGCCTGACAGAACTGGCTAACACAACGTCTTTGGATGTTTTTTACCCCAAGCCTCAATTTTGCACCGATAATGGTGCCATGATTGCCTATGCAGGATTACAGCGATTGGCTGCCGGTGAACACGATGGCGATGGCTTTTCTACCATACCGAGATGGCCTCTGGGTGAGCTGAAAGTGCCCGGTAAATAAGGGGCTATGTCTCCGTACCGTCTAGTAAGCGCCTGATATTACTACGGTGTCGCCAGATAAGCAGTGTTGACAGCAATACAGACATGATTATGAAGACATCAGAGCCTGTTAGCCACCAAAAATAAAAAGGGGCTAATGCAGCAGCGACCAGAGCTGACATGGATGATATTTTTAGGCCATACGCCACCAAAAGCCAGGTCAGAATCATCGCCAAAGCAACAGGCCAACTCAAACCCAGTATTACTCCGATAGCCGTTGCCACGCCTTTACCGCCTTTAAAGCCAAAAAAGATCGGATACAAATGTCCCAGAAACGCTGCCATTGCCACCAAAGCCAATGTCAGTTCATCACTGTTTAATAGTACCGCAATCAGCACGGGTAAAAAACCTTTCAACATATCACCGAACAGCGTAACTGCCGCGGCTTTTTTGCCGCCAATTCGTAATACATTGGTCGCACCTGGATTATTAGACCCCTGGGTTCTGGGATCGGGTAATCCCATCACTTTACAGACAATAATTGCAGCGGAAATCGAGCCAAAAAGGTAGGCCATTAATGTTAAAACAATTGTTAAAATAGGATCCGACAGCACTTTTTTTTTCTATTAGTAATGAGTAAGTTCGCTATTATACAATAAATTTCCATTTGTGTTTTATTGATATATGTCAAAAACTAACTATAATTTATATTTACTCCCATGAATCAATTTATAAGGAAGAAAATGATGTCACAAATAAATTCTCGACGTACGTTTCTAAAGGGCGCTCTGTCCAGTGCAGCGGCCGCAACGATTGCAACCACCGCTTCAACAAGCAACGTATTCGCCGCCACTCATAATTCAATGACAGGCATTGTTTATACTAAAGAGAATCCAGGAAAATGGGCAAAAAAAGTGGGCAGTCATTTACCCAGCATTAAGATAGACGGTCAAAAAGTCACTATAGAAACCGATCATGGCATGTCCGTCAGGCATTTTATTGTTCGTCATACACTGGTTTCCAAAGACGGTGAAGTGTTAGGTGAAAAAACTTTTACACCTGATGATGAAGCCATTTCCAGCTATACCCTGCCGACAGGTTATAAAGGTAAGTTATATGCCACCAGCTTCTGTAACAAGCATGATTTCTGGCTGGCTGAAAGCAAAGTTTAAGCGCTGAATCCCTACAGTGCAAGAGGCTCAACCTCTACCACTGTAGCTCATGCTGTTTTCAGCCTGCTCTGCCGTCAATTCTGGGCTGAGTTAAAACGGGCAGATAAGCAATAGTGAACAGAATGAATGCAAATACCCACAGTACTGATGAAATTTCAATCCATAGAACATATTGCGCCATTAAAAAGGCAGGGAAGATCACACGAACCAACGTCGCGGCAAATAACAAATAAAAGCCAATGACAGCCAGTTTTGAGGGCAGCATTTCACGCCCGGTATGCCCTAATGATACACGTGCCATCATACCGTAAGTCGTAATACCAATCACACCAACAGTCCAGGCATGAATCGCCAGATTATTTGTAACCAGCTCGAAACCCACTAACATCTTCATGGCGAAACCAACCAGCAGCCATAAATAGCCCGCATAGAGCACCCACAAAATCGGTGTATTAAGAACCGGTCTGGAAAACCAGGGAGCAACCCGCATCGTGTGGGCAACAAGAAGAATCCCTGCTAACAACGAAATAAGCAATTGATTAAGCGCAAACACATCAGCCAATGCCAGCAATACCAAAGTCATTAATAACACTTTTTCTAATAGCGGACGCTCAACAACTTGTGTGTCCGGTACGACAACACGAGTAAAGAAAGGCATGACTCGTCCGGTTAATACTTGAATAATCATTAACACACTGTATAAGGCCAGATTGTTACCTGCAATCACACCACCTTCCATAAAACCAAGGTGTTGACTCTGCACTAAAATATCAGCCGCCATAAAAACACCCAGGATAGCAACCATAATAAGGTTGTTCCACTGTTTTACTTTAATGATAGGATGGGCAACCGCCAGCATTAAAAAGAAGAAGAATGACACGTCAACCGCAGCAATCAGTAACCCTGGGGCAGGTGTAAAAGGTAAAATTCGAGCCAGTAACCAAATTCCTGCTAAAATGGCCAAAGGTGTTTTGCTTATGGTATCGACATTTGTCCAGTTTCTAACCGCTGTTAATAAAAAACCGGCAATAACGGCCGCTGAATAACCGAATAGCATCTCATGACTATGCCAATCAATAAAACCATAGTAGATATTGAGCTGAATCATATTGGCGTATAACAGCCCCCAAAGAACCATGAAGATAACAGCAAATAGAGCGGATAATAAAAAGAAGGGACGAAATCCCAGGTTAAACAGAGCAAAAGACTGTTTAGTCTGCTCATCAATTTGTATAAACACAGGTATCCCCGATATAATTTTGAAGTGCTATTAGAGCAATATTGATAGTCAGTGTGAATGATTAAGATCAAGGTACAAAAAACTTCCAGTTAGCAATAAATTTGATCTGTCCCGATACTTATGAATAACTAAACACAACCGCTGGTGTCTTATAATGCGCCACATACACAATATAGGAAAAAACCAGCACAGCCAATCCTGCCGCAATTATCTGTGTATTCCTGGTTTTACCCCATCTAAGCGCCACCATACCCAGCATAATATAGATCAGCAGGCCTATAATTTTTTCGGCGATCCAATACGTTGTTAATGGATTAACCCCAAGGATATAGACCATTGTCAGGGCGCTGGCTAATAAAACGATATCCACTTTATGAGGCAGTTTTTTAAACCAGTATTTTGTCTGATAAGGTGAATTATTAAGTTTCAGAACGACACGAAGAATAAAACCGCTGATGGATAAAGTAATGGCAGTCACATGTGTATATTTAACCAATTCATAAAAAGTCATCGTCGAAAACTATCTCCTGAAACAGTCCTGTATTCCCCCTCTAAAACAAGGGTTGATTTCATTCTGTTTTTAAATTTAAATTGATTTTAACCGACTAATAAACGAACATGCTAGTACCTCGACACATTAGTTTTGATCAGTTGAATTTTCATTTTAACAGTGGCAATTGTTCAACAGTCAGCAAAACTTCAAGGCTTCTTG
>JAHXHI010000370.1:8448-9325 GCA_025656775.1 gamma proteobacterium symbiont of Bathyaustriella thionipta | reverse complement strand
CTTAAGCGAAAGCGTAAATTAGCTGCTCTGGATGATAATTTCAGGGCTGAAATTTTATTAGGGCAGCATTTATAATGCTCTTACCCTGATAATACTCTTACTTTGGGATAATTATTCTATGTCATATTTAAAAAAAATTACTCAGAATAAATTAATAATTGCCATAACAATGACATATTCAATAAGTGCCTGCCTGCCAGTTTATACCGGGGGTGATTTTTTAGAATTAGGCGATTTAAACGGCGGATTATTTTTAAGTGAAGCCTATGCTGTCAGTGCTGATGGCTCAGAGGTTGTGGGGGTGTCTAGCAGTGCTGATGGCTCAGAGGTTGTGGGGGTGTCTAGCAGTGCTGATGGCTCAGAGGTTGTGGGGGTGTCTAGCAGTGCTGATGGCTCAGAGGTTGTGGGGTTGTCTAGCAGTGCCAATGGTGATGAAGCCTTTCGCTCGACTCAGGCGGGCGGCATGGCGGTGCTGGGTGATTTAGCTGGTGGAACATTTTCCAGTCGAGCCAGCGGTGTCAGTGCTGATGGCTCAGAGGTTGTGGGGTTGTCTAGCAGTGCCAATGGTGATGAAGCCTTTCGCTCGACTCAGGCGGGCGGCATGGCGGTGCTGGGTGATTTAGCTGGTGGAACATTTTCCAGTCGAGCCAGCGGTGTCAGTGCTGATGGCTCAGAGGTTGTGGGGTTGTCTAGCAGTGCCAATGGTGATGAAGCCTTTCGCTGGACTCAGGCGGGCGGCATGGCGGGGCTGGGTGATTTAGCAGGTGGTGGATTTTATAGTGCTGACCTTGATGTTGGTGCTGATGGCTCAGTGGTTGTGGGGTTGTCTAGCAGTGCCAATGGTGATGAAGCCTTTCGCTGGACTCAGGCGGGCGGC
>JAHXHI010000370.1:8086-8348 GCA_025656775.1 gamma proteobacterium symbiont of Bathyaustriella thionipta | reverse complement strand
GGTGGATTTTATAGTGCTGCCCTTGATGTTGGTGCTGATGGCTCAGTGGTTGTGGGGTTGTCTAGCAGTGCCAATGGTGATGAAGCCTTTCGCTGGACTCAGGCGGGCGGCATGGTGGGGCTGGGTGATTTAGCAGGTGGTGGATTTTATAGTGCTGCCCTTGATGTTGGTGCTGATGGCTCAGTGGTTGTGGGGTTGTCTAGCAGTGCCAATGGTGATGAAGCCTTTCTCCGGACTCAGGCGGGCGGCATGGTGGGGCTGG
>JAHXHI010000370.1:7788-7986 GCA_025656775.1 gamma proteobacterium symbiont of Bathyaustriella thionipta | reverse complement strand
GTGATTTAGCAGGTGGTGGATTTTATAGTGCTGCCCTTGATGTTGGTGCTGATGGCTCAGAGGTTGTGGGGTTGTCTAGCAGTGCTGATGGTGATGAAGCCTTTCTCCGGACTCAGGCGGGCGGCATGGTGGGGCTGGGTGATTTAGCAGGTGGTGGATTTTATAGTGCTGCCCTTGATGTTGGTGCTGATGGCTCAG
>JAHXHI010000370.1:0-7688 GCA_025656775.1 gamma proteobacterium symbiont of Bathyaustriella thionipta | reverse complement strand
AGGTTGTGGGGTTGTCTAGCAGTGCTGATGGCTCAGAGGTTGTGGGGTTGTCTAGCAGTGCTGATGGCTCAGAGGTTGTGGGGTTGTCTAGCAGTGCTGATGGCTCAGAGGTTGTGGGGTTGTCTAGTAATGCCAATGGTGGTGCAATTAGCTTAAATGATTTATCCAATAGCCTGGGTAGCAATACAATTCTTCCAGGTATTGTAATGAATCCCGGCAGCTTGACTCTGCATGGTGCGCACAGCAATCCCCTGTCTCATCGAGTGAACACAGGAGAAAGCTGTACGTGGGTCACGGGTGACTGGGGCAAAGATCGCTATGGTGATCGCGATGGCAGTTCAAAATTAGCCGAAATATCTGCCTGCCATAACTTTGGTGCCTTTCAGTTGAACCTGTCACTGGGTAAATCCTGGTCGGATTATGACTTGCTTCAAAATGGAGAGCTGGATGCCGATAACAAGTTTGTAGTGACTGAATTCCTGGTACCCCTGTTTCCGTTGAACAATGGTCAACTGTGGGCATCATTGGCTGCCTATTACGACCGAGGGGAAGCTGATATTGACCGAGGCTATCTCAATGCGGGCTTGCCTGAAAAGTCAAGCGCTTCACCTGACACCATGTCCTGGGCTCTAAAAGCACATATTGAATGGGATAATGCCTTTCAGGCAAAAGATATCCGCTTTAATCCTTATGCCTCGATAAGTTATATCAAATCTGAAATTGATGCCTATACCGAAACGGGTGGTGGATTTTTAGCCGAATTTGACAAAAACACACATGATGCAACTGAGTTAAGACTGGGTGTTCATGCGTTAGCCATGGTTAATGAAAAAATAAGGATTAAAGCTCAGCTTGAAGGCGTTCATCTATATGCTGATGAAGGATACAAGGTCTCAGGCACCGTGATTGGACTGTCAAGATTTAATTTTACCGGTTCAAAGCTGGATGATAACTGGGCTCGTGCCGGACTGGGTGTTGAATATGATGTAGGCGGTGGTCAGTTATCACTTATGGTCAATGGTACCACTCAGGGTGAAGTGCTTAGCTCATGGGCATCAGTGAATTATCAGTATACATTTTAATATTCTGAAAATTATAAGAAAAGAAACACAAGACTCATAAGAAAGGCCTGAAAGCAGGTCCGCAGAATGGGATACATCATGCACAGGTCGATCACAATCCAATTCTGTGGGCCAGCCATCGGCAGGACCTCTAAGTAAATATTGAATAGATAACAGCTGTAGGTATCAGCTCTTACATTGTGCGGATGATGTCAAACTTTTATCTGAACTTACTCCTTTATACCAAATAAAATTTCTCTTTTCTTCCCTAACCCCGGTGCTTTAGACATTTTAAAGCCTGCTTCAATTAAGCCTCGTCGAACGATGCCTGCTGATGTAAAGCTGCTGATTGTTGTGCCTGTTTTACTGAGAATATTTATGACTTCAAATAATTCCTGCTGCCACATATCCGGGTTCTTTGCAGGTGCAAAGCCATCCAGGTACCAGGCATCTATTTTATGGGATTTATTCAGCGCAAAAAACTGTGTTAATCCTGTGGTCGCATTATCAATAAGAAGATTGAGAGTGATTTTGCCATCAGCTAATTTAAATTGAATGAAACGGTTTAATGGATCAAAATATTCTGGGTAATGTTGTAATAGTTCATCACAGCATATGGATAGTTGGGGCCATGATTTTTTGAATGTGGTATAAACCTGTTGTAATTGGATTTTAGAGAAAGGAAATTTTTCTACAGAAGTGTAATTCAGGGTGCAGTTTACATGCTCAGAGTGTAAAAAATGATAGCTGGTGACTAAAAAATTTAACCCCGTACCAAAGCCGGTTTCACCAATGTTTATTTGATTGAATCCCGCTTCTTTAAAACGTTGGGGAAATCCATTTTGTTTAAAAAAAACATATTCAGTTTCCTCCAGACCACCGTCCGTAGAAAAATAAAAGTCCTGAAATTGCTCAGAAAAAGGTTCACCGCTTTTCAGCCAGTTTATTTGCACCATTATATTTGAAGCACCTGTATTCTTTTGGTTATGGTAAAAAATCTATTATTAAATCTGAGTTATCCCCACGAATGTTATAGATAACTTACAGAAACTGTGGAAATTGATCGATTTATTATGGTGAATCATGATCAAATTTGGTTCGACTAAAAAGCAAACAAGAAAATACCATGAAAGCCACTCAATTATTACACAAAAGCTTATCAACTGCATTTCTCAAGCGGCTTAATTTAACAACAAAAACGTTCAATATGGATAGCTGATTGAGCTCAAATACCAGGCAATGAAATATTTTTATTATTTAATTTTACTTTAAGAATCAAAGTTAAACTTATGTGATCTTTTTCACAAACTGGGATAAAGGCAAATAGTCTGTTTTTTAATGTATTCTTTTTAAAACAAATGGTTAGTTTGCATCATGCAATCATCTTAATTTGATCTTTTTGATTTGAGATGAAATTCAAGTATTTATTGTTACGGAATTACTATAGTACCTATACAAAATCACATCATCACATCATCACTTATTAATGAGTAGACTATAAATATGAATAATAATTATTTTATTATTGCATTTGCTGCTATTGCTGGAATCGTACTCACTTCCTTGAGTTTTTTGATCAAGAAGTGGAGTCTGATTCAATGGCAGCCGAAATTAATGTGCCGTCAGAGCAATTTTTTCAAAAAGAGGTGAATTCCACAGAGCAAATGATAAGCCAAACGGCAGTGAGTGAAACAGAAACAGAAGCGGAAACCATTGTTAATGAAATTGAAGTGATAACACCTCCCGATCTTGTCGAGAATATACGGCATGATATCTATGATAGCACGCAAACTTTCTGGGAAATCGATGAAAATAATCAGACTAATGACCCAGAAGCCTATGCACTTAATGTTGACACTAAAATGATTTCCAATTTACAGGTAGGGCAAACATTTGACTTTTATATCCCTGAACTGAATCAAACATTCCAGACGAATATTAATACCACTAAAAATAGCTCTAATGGAACTCATATTTTTAAAGGAGAAATTAAAGATGGCAGCTTTGGTGAAAATGTCAGTATTGTTCGTGGAAAAAACATGACATTTATAACGGTTGCAACCCTTCAGGGTGTTTTTAGTGCATCCATTGATAATGCGACAGGCAAAACATTATTACAAAGTGAAGCTTCATTGAATAAAAATCTTCGAGAGGGTGATGGTGTTTATATTGAACAGCCTGAAACAGAGCCACCAGTTGATGGATAAAAAAGTGATGTAAATGAACACATAATATCTGATGGTATAGAAATCATGTTCAATCGTTTTAAATGATGATTTGTCGCTGAATTTTAAATTTATGAATAAAAGCGAAACAAAAAGGGAATCTTATGTCTTTAATTCAATTTACCAAAAAAATAGTACTCTCGATGAGTATTGCGGGTACACTTTTAGTGAGTGTACAGGCAGCAGATGCAATAAAAACGTATGATTTAATGGTGCTGTACACAGCAGATATGGCCAGTTCAAACTATGCTAATGATCTGGATGCCCGGTTTGCCTATCTGGAGGATTTTACCAACCAGACACTAAAAAATAGTCGGGTAAACTCTCAGGTACGTATTGTACATACCGCACCTGCTCCAGCGACCTATCGAACGTTAGGAAGTGCCCAACTTGATCAGGCAAGAAGTGATGACACAATATCAAATTTACGCAAAAAACATGGTGCAGATTTTGTTGTGCTAATGGGTAAAACCAGTGGCTTTTGTGGTTTGGGCTATGTTCCCCAAGGTGATCCAGTAACAGGTCAGTTAAGGTCGTATTCATCCCGTTATGCCTATAGTCTGGTTTCTTTTGCTTGTGGCGGTGCTACATTTGCACATGAACTGGGTCATAATCTGAGTCTTGGTCACTCGGTGAAACAAAACAGTAAAGGGGGAGTATGGCCCTGGGCCATTGGCCACGGACAGAGTGGCCAATGGGTATCAACTATGGGATATAACAGTGCTTATAATACCCGTGACCGTCTGCAATACTTTTCAAATCCTCGAATTAATGAATGTAAAGGTGATGCCTGTGGTCTTACAGGAAAAGCAGATGCCAGTAAAAACCTTAATTTATTAGCATCTCAGCATGTTGACTTTATGCCGCAAGTCTATCCTTCAACTAATAACAGCAATACCGGTACGACTACGGATAGTACAACAGGAACAACCACGGATGGAACTAACGGTTCAACAACCGTTTGTAGTAAAACAACACTGAATAATAATCTGCTTCAAAATGGTGACTTTAATGCGCTTTCACCGTGGAAAAGAGCAAGACGCTCAACCTTAAAAATTCAATCGGAAACCAGAACGTGTGGTATTGACAAGATCATGCATATTGTTCCAAAAAGAAGAAATCGTACCGGAATTTCTCAAGATGTCACCTCTCTATTGAAAACGGGTGTTGATTATCAGTTTTCTATGAAGGCAAAATTAGATGCCGATTCACGTCAGAATATTACTGCTTATCTGGTGATTAAGACAAAAAAACGTCGTCGAAAATATCAACGTATTGCTCTAAATTCAATTACGGGTAGTGAATTTACAACCGTAAAAAGTAACTTTGTATTAAGAAGTATTAAAAATGTTAAAAGAATTTCGCTGCTCATTTCCAGTAATGGAAAAGGGATTTTACTTGATGAAGTATTAATAACGAGCAGTGAAAATAACACTACCGGCGGTTCACCAGATAGCACTACTGCCGGGACCACTACGACGACAAATGAAGTACTAAAAAATGATTTTAATAATGGCTTACAAGGCTGGAAACCTTCTTTTAATGCCTTAGTCACCCATAATGTTAATGGCGGGCGTGATCAGGGGGGGATAAAAATTTCAAATCGCACAAAATGGTATCAGGGTATTCGCTATGATGTTAAAGGCTTAATCAATTCTAATACCCCTTATCAATTTGAAGCAGATGTTTATGTAGAAGGTAATAATAATGTTATTTTGAAACCATACCTGAATCGTAAAATGACAGGTATGGCTCCCTGGGCAAACCTGGGTAACATTCATGTTACTGCGGGTTCATGGCAGAAAGTGAAAATGGATATAAATGTACCTGAAGTGGCTAGTGCAGAGGTATTATCCCTGTATCTTATGGGACCAAATCCTGGTGTTAACTTTACGCTGGATAATATTCGTATCACCAACAGATAAGGCTGCTGCCTGGTTGTAATAGACACGTTTACGAGATGCTTTTGAGTCGTAAATGTGTGAAATTAAAATTCTGGTAGTATTAGTATCTGTCTTTTGACTTATTTTTTCTGAACTTTCCATCGCTTCTTTATTTATTCTTAAATCGTAAAATAATACTTTTCATGGCTTATAGATTGAAAAGTATTATTGTCTTTCCTATACTTTTAAACAACTGTCTCGATTGCGGTGTGTGCTGACAGTGAATGGACTGGCTCAGTTCTTACAACTGGAACTTTGTCTGGATAGAAACTTTTCACGGGTGAAATGTTTTTATGATCAAGGAACTTTTTTCATGTCTTGTCAGTGATGACTGCACTGCAATAATGAATAGTCTGCCCTCCAGTGGCGGTCTTTTGTTAATTGTTGCTGTTTCCGCTTTTATACTTGCCATACCATCATTTCGTAGTTTGCTGGATCGTTTCCTGTTTACCAGTCCACAAGGCCTGTTAGCGCTGGTGGTGGGTGTTGTGGTCATACTTTTCGATGACAGGCAAATTCCTTTTATTATCGCGGTGGTCACTGCTATTGCCTGCTACTTGATGGTCTGGGACAAGGGGGCACATTTTTTTGCGAAGGGGGTTAACCGGCTTCCGCTGTTTTTGCACATTAAGAGTATATCGGCGAGTAATTTTCTATTAGCTGTTGGCGGTATCGTTTATCTGATTGCCCAGCTGTCTCTTGAACTCTATGAAGAACATCAGGAAGATCGTTACATTCAAACCGAATCAAATATTCTGGTTGCCATTACCTTGCCTGGACAAAATACTACGGACATTATGTTATCTTCAAAACACCCTGAAACGATTGCCACGGTGCGCAGGGAATTCTTTATTCAGATCAGTAAGCTGCTTCATAATTCATTCAACCATCTGAATTCTAAATTGGAGTTACTCCCTGAGGCTTATCAAGCCAGTCACAAGGATATCAAGCATACTATTCAGGAGCTTGAAGGGGTTCGTGATAATCCCGGCATGCTGATTTCGTATCGTAAAGGTATAGGAAGTCCTATCGACCTGGTGATAGAACCTTATTTTTCGCTCAGCTCCCGTATTGGGGAAACGCCGCGAATACTTTATAAGCTGCGTATTCGAAGAATTGATCGGGATAATGTTAACCTTGGTGTCTGGCCTGATGCTGAACAAGAATGGGTTGTGCTGGATGGGATCCAGGATGACCATCGTCTTGCAGCTCTGGTGGGTATTGCAAAAGTGACTGTTTTTACGGCCAGTAAGAAATTGCATCATGGAGTGATTTCAAAAAAAGAATATCAGATCATCTGGGATAATCTGGTTAAGGAATTTCATAATTACTACAATGGTTTTGATAATTCGATCGACCAGCGACCTGATAACTGGATGGGCAATACATTGGCTAAGGATCGACAATGTCAGGGGCGATCCTGTGTTGAGCGATGGATTGCAGCCTATAGTGAGGAACTACCGGATACTGGAGCAGGTAAAAATCTGGAGAAGATAATACGGCGTGCAGGTGTATCGGTTATGCAGAGTGCCAGGGATGGAGGCAAGATGTAATGAAACATTATCGTTCAGCCATTATGCATGCCTCAATTCCATTGCTGCTTCTAGGTGCTCTGGGAGTGATGATGTTTTATGATGGTGCCCGCCAGCGAGCGAGTGTACCGGTGCTGCTTCAATACCTGCCGGAAAGTGCCCCTGGATTTATTTATCTTCCGAGTCTGGAACAAGCCTGGCATGGCATGGCACCTCATCTGGATAGTGTCTTCGGTAGTTCCGATACTGAAATTGCTAAAATGGTTACTAATCTGCGCAAAAATCTGCACAATGCCTGTCTGTTCCCCAATACCCCTGAGGATCTTGAAAAATATGGTCTGGATTCCAGTGGAGAAATGATAATTGCAGCCGCTTTCCCCTGGGAAGAGGGGAATTTGATGATGGCACTGCCGGTACATGATCGTAAACTATTTGCATCATCTTTTGCCAGCTTAATGCTCAATAAAAGCCGTGTTGAATTATCAGCGCCAGTGAATGATTCAGCTCTGAAAAACAAGGTGAAAACATTTAAGCTGCGCAGGGTGGCTGCCCCTGAATATGGACGATTGTGCAGTCGTACGGCAATGGTAGGCAGTGAATTTCAGACGATTCATGCCAATAAAAGAGGCACCGCACGTTTGAATTTTGTTCCCAACTGGCTGCAGCAGGGGCGTCTGCAGCTTCAGTGTACGGCAATTTACGATAATGGCAGTGAAAAGCCGTGCACCTGTAAGCTTTCAGGGGGTGACCTGTTTAAGGGAGGGGAGGTTGCTGATTGTGCTAACGAGATAGCAATACAACCCGCTAAGGAAAAAATGAATGAATTAACTCCCCAGCTCCAGGGTAAGAGCATTATAAATGCTGCCCTAATAAAATTTCAGCCCTGAAATTATCATCCAGAGCAGCTAATTTACGCTTTCGCTTAAG
>JAHXHI010000039.1 GCA_025656775.1 gamma proteobacterium symbiont of Bathyaustriella thionipta | reverse complement strand
TTGTAACTTAAATTCCTGGGTATATCTTACCATTTTTGTCTCCTAATACTAAATTTTTCAGGCGACAGGTATGTTGACATAGGGGGATAATGCCATCATAACCTGATCAACAGAAACCCCTTCAGGTGCCATTCTTTTTGCTATATGCCAGAGAGTATCATTTTGTTTAATAATACCAGAGGATAATTCAGCAGAGTTGTTATTAGCAGGAGTATGATCAGTATTTGATTCATGTTGAAAAGTATCGATACCGGGTTCATTACTCTTATTAATTTTAATGATAGGTGTTTCTTTAGCTGAAGATAGATTTGATGTCAATTTAGCGGTAGTGGCTTGACGTGTATGTTTTGCAATAAACTCAGGAGGATCGAGTAAAATAGTATACTCTCTGAATAAATGTCCTGACTCCCAGCTCGCTTCTATAAGAAAATTTGCAAATGGGACTTTAAATGGTTTTTCGGTGGTAATGGAAACATAATTTTTTCCATTACGCTGAATAACATTAAAACTAAGCCTTGACAGGTATTCACTACGCTCAATGCCTGTTTGCAGATAAACATTTTTTGGTGCTAGTGTGACTCGTAATTGCTCCAATTCTTTGTTAGTAACAGAATGGAGTTCAATTTTTGCATTTAAAGGTTGATTTAAACGTGAATTGACATCGACATCCCCTAATCCTAATGCCCAACCGGATAGAGGCGACAGTAATAATGTTGAAGTATATGCCAGCATTGCTTTTCGCATTTTAGCTTCCCTATTTTAAAGGTACTCTCGAATGAGTAAACGTCACAAAGAGTCGAATGCTGCATATATTAGATTAGATGATTTAAAAATAACATTAACTGGTTTGCAAAAAAGGGAAAATGACGACCAGTTAATGATTTATTATTTTTTCTTAAAGGTAGTCCTTTATCAGTATTTCTGCAATTTGAACACTGTTGAGTGCTGCCCCTTTACGAACGTTATCAGCAACAACCCACATATCCAGTCCGCGAGGGTGAGAAATATCTTCACGAATGCGACTCACATAGACAGGATCACTACCGGCACCTTCTGTCACAGCCGTTGCATAACCACCATCATTACGATCATCAAGCACTTTAATACCATCAAAAGACTGCATTAATTCAGTTGCTTTTTCAGCGCTAATTTTTTCTTTAGTTTCAATATGAAGCGCTTCTGAATGACCATAAAACACAGGAATTCTAACTGCCGTAGGATTAACCAGTATCGAGTCATCTTCAAATATTTTATTGGTTTCCCAAACCATCTTCATTTCTTCTTTGGTATAACCATTGTCTTTGAAGACGTCAATATGAGGTAAAGCATTAAAAGCAATTTGTTTTGGATAAACTTCTGCTTTAATTTCTTTGGTGTTTAAAATATTTGCCGTTTGTGTGGCCAGTTCTTCAATGGCATTTTTTCCTGTGCCTGATACAGCCTGATAGGTACACACATTAATCCGCTCAAGCCCAACGCTATCATAGATTGGTTTAAGTGCAACCAGCATTTGAATCGTTGAACAATTGGGGTTGGCAATAATGCCACGCTTTGTGTAACCGGCAATGGCATGAGGATTAACTTCAGGTACGACCAGAGGAATATCATCGTCATATCTGAAATGTGCAGTGTTATCAACAACAACACAACCCGCTTCGGCCGCTTTTGGGGCATACACTTTTGAAATGCTGCCTCCTGCTGAAAATAAACCAATCTGCGCCTTGGAAAAATCAAATTCACTTAAATCCTGCACGGTATAATGTTTTCCTTTGAACTGAATTTTACTACCTGCAGAGCGGGCACTGGCCAATGGATAAAGATTTCTTATCGGGAAATCCCGCTCTTCAAGAATGGCCATCATGGTTTCACCAACAGCACCTGTAGCTCCAACTACTGCAACATCATATTCTTTTGTCATTTGTTTTGTCCTGGCTTTGTCAATTGTATTATTTAGTCATTAAGTCTGTCTATTTTAAAAGCTAAGCGTTTAAAGCTGCAACCACTGCATCTCCCATGGCTTCAGTGCCCACTTTAATATCACCATCAGTATAGATATCTGCAGTTCTGAGATTTTGATTAAGAACACTTTCTACTGCTTTTTCAACGTTAACAGCAAGCTCTTCAGAACCCAGTGAATAGCGTAACATCATAGCAACAGATAAAATAGTTGCCAAAGGATTTGCCATATCCTGCTCGGCAATATCAGGCGCAGAGCCATGGATTGGTTCATACATTCCTTTTTGATTTTTATCCATTGAAGCAGAAGGCAGCATACCAATTGAACCTGTCAACATCGCTGCACAATCTGATAAAATATCACCAAACATATTGGTTGTAACCATCACATCGAACTGTTTTGGCGCTCTGACTAACTGCATAGCCGCATTATCAACATACATATGGCTTAATTCAACTTCAGGGTATTCTTTACTGACACGAATCATCACCTCACGCCATAGTTCAGTACATTCAAGCACATTCGCTTTATCAACCGAACAGAGTCGTTTATCTCTTTTCATAGCTGTTTCAAAGGCCACATGAGCAATACGTACTATCTCAGACTCTTTATAGATAAGTGTATTAAACCCTTGTTTTTCATCATTATCAAGAGTTCTTATACCTCTGGGTTGACCAAAATAGATACCTCCGGTTAATTCCCGAACAATCATTATATCCAATCCGGATACGACATCTTCTTTTAAGGTTGATGCATGAGCAAGTTGCGGATATAGAATGGCAGGGCGAAGATTGGCAAATAATTCCAGCTCAGCACGTAAACCCAGCAAGCCTTTTTCTGGACGTACGGCTATATCTAATGATTCCCATTTATAACCACCTACAGCACCTAACAGGACGGCATCGGCTTGTTTTGCTAGATTAAGGCTTGCTTCTGGCAGCGGCGATCCCGTTTCATCATAAGCCGACCCGCCCACCAGACCATGTTCCATTTCTACATTCAGTCCGTAATCCTTGTTAAGGCAATCGAGAACTTTGACGGCTTGAGCAACAATTTCGATGCCAATTCCATCACCGGGTAATACAGCTATTTTTTTACTCATAATTTCATCTCAAAATGTCGTTATATAATTAAAATGGTTCAGTATAAAAGAGGTCACCTGATTTTTAACGAGTGTTAAAAAGCCAGGGAGTAATTTCTTTTTGTTTATTTTCATAGTTACGGATATCATCCGAATGTGCCAGCGTAAGACCAATTTCATCCAGACCTTCAAGAAGGCAATGGCGACGGAACTGATCGATCTCAAAACGGATATCAATATTATGACTTAGACTATCATCTGACGATATTGTTTGCTGCACCAGATCAACCGTTAATTGCGCGCCTTCCTGAGCTTCAACTACTTGAAATAATTCATCAACAGTTGATTCAGGCAATATAATCGGTAATATGCCGTTTTTAAAACAGTTATTATAAAAAATATCGGCAAAACTTGGAGCAATTATCACTCGAATTCCAAAATCTTCTAATGCCCAGGGTGCATGTTCCCGTGAAGAACCGCAGCCAAAATTATCTCTGGCCAATAATATTTGAGCATTCGCATAACGCGCTTTATTCAGTACAAAGTCAGGATTAACTGAACGTTGTGAATTATCCATACCCGGCTCACCGAGATCAAGATAACGCCATTCATCAAATAAGTTAGGACCAAAGCCGCTGCGTTTAATGGATTTTAGAAATTGCTTTGGAATAATCGCATCAGTATCCACATTAACACGATCCAAAGGTACGGCAATAGCAGTAATTTTAGTAAACTTTTCCATTTATAAAGTCCTTTGTGGTTCCATTAAAGCGTATCAATACGAACGAAGTGTCCGGCGATTGCTGCTGCCGCCGCCATGGCAGGACTGACAAGATGAGTGCGCCCCCCCTGTCCCTGACGACCTTCAAAGTTTCGATTTGAAGTGGATGCACAACGCTCTTGTGGCTCAAGACGATCGGCATTCATTGCCAGACACATGGAACAACCCGGCTCACGCCATTCAAAACCGGCATCCGTTAATATTTTGTCCAGACCTTCATCTTCAGCCTGTTGTTTGATTAAGCCGGAACCTGGTACAACCAGAGCCTGTTTAACACCATCGGCCACTTTTTTATCTTTAGCGATTTCAGCTGCGGCTCTAATGTCTTCAATTCGTGAGTTAGTACATGAGCCAATAAAAACCACATCAACAGGCACTTCATTAATAGGTGTCCCTGCAGTTAATCCCATATAGTCAAGTGCTGCCTTCATTCCATCCTTTTTGACCGGATCATTTTCCATTGCTGGATCAGGAATGGTGTCATCAATAGACATGGTCATTTCCGGTGATGTTCCCCAGGTTACCTGAGGCTGAATATCACTCGCTTCCAGGGTAACTGTTTTATAGAAGTGAGCGCCGTTATCCGAATGAAAATTCTGCCAATATTCAGCTGCACTCTGCCACAGCTCACCCCTGGGTGCATAGGGCCTATCTTTAACAAATTCGATGGTGGTCTCATCAACAGCAATCATACCAGCACGAGCACCCGCTTCAATGGCCATATTCGACAAAGTCATTCGGCCTTCCATTGACAGAGAACGAATAGCGTCACCGGCAAACTCAATGGCATAGCCAGTTCCTCCAGCCGTACCAATTTTACCGATAATGGCCAGAATTACATCTTTGGCAGTAACGCCGGCGTTTAATCGACCATTAACCTGAACCAGCATATTTTTTGATTTTTTCTGAATCAAACACTGAGTAGCCAGAACATGTTCAACTTCTGACGTGCCAATACCAAACGCTAAAGTACCAAACGCACCATGAGTCGACGTATGAGAATCACCGCAAACTAAAGTCATCCCAGGTAATGTTGCACCCTGCTCAGGACTCACGACATGAACAATACCCTGTCGAATATCATCCATTTTAAACTCTGTTATACCAAACAAATCACAATTTTCATCCAGAGTATCAACCTGGAGTTTAGCAATCGGATCAGCAATGCCCTGCTCACGATCGGTGGTAGGTACATTGTGATCTGGCGTTGCTAAATTGGCAGAAAGCTTCCAGGGTTGACGATTGGCTATGCGCAGTCCTTCAAATGCCTGTGGTGAAGTCACTTCATGAATCAACTGGCGGTCAATATACAATAATGACGTTCCATCATCATTTTCTCGGACAACATGGCTGTCCCATAATTTGTCATATAAGGTTTTAGCCGTCATATTTTTCTCCTGAAAAATGCTTCTGAAACAGTGCATAGTCATTACATCAGCTTAATTTTTGTTGCTTTTATCATATCGTTTAAATTAGAATAACTCAAATTCATTTTTTTTATAATTTACATAACTAAAAGTTATACTCTAATATTTATTCATTCTTATTTAGCTTGCTCATCTATAGGCAGAGACTGTGGATATTCCTTCAATAGAAACCTTTCTTATTGTGGCAAAAAAACAATCATTTTCATTAACGGCAGAAACACTCTATTTAACTCAACCAGCCATTAGTAAGCGCATCGCTTCATTAGAAGCTGAATTAGACTGTAAATTATTTGATCGAGTAAAGAAAAAGATCATATTAACCGAGGCTGGCCAATTATTTTTACCGCGAGCACAAACCATTGTAGAAGAACTTAAAGCCAGTAAAAATGCCTTATCTGATATGGGTGGACTGGTATCTGGTGAATTAGTGATGGCAACGAGCCATCACATTGGTTTACATCACCTGCCGCCTATTCTTAAACACTATGTGAGTCAATTTCCGAATGTCGATCTTAAGCTTAACTTTGTGGAGTCTGAATCAGCCTGTCATTCAGTTGAAAATGCAGAAATTGAGTTAGCGGTGATCACCTTACCGATTAAACCATCAGCTTGTCTTAATCTGAACAATATCTGGCCTGACCCAATGACTTTTGTTGTACACAATAATCATCCTTTACTGGAGCAGATAAAAAAGATAAATAACAAGTGGCTTTTAAAACCTGCAGATATTCAAAAACTTACTCAGTTTCCAGCAATATTAACAGAAAAAGAGACCTATACTCGGAAAATACTCGACTCTTACTTTTATCAATCAGATATAAATGTGCAAGTTAAGCTATCTAATAATTATTTAGAAACCATTAAAATGATGGTCAGTGTGGGGTTAGGCTGGAGCATATTACCAAAAACATTAATAGATAGCACAGTGACTGAAATTACTGTTCCAGGATTCGCAGCCAGTCGAGCATTAGGTATTGTGACCCATGAAAGTAGAACACTTTCACTTGCCGCTCAAAAAATGGCTGAATTGATCACCCAATCCATTTAATATGTATTTCATTCGAGGATAAAGCATTTAATGAACAGTTTAACCGCTCACATTAATTCATGAGTTGAATTTATTCCATAATGGTATGGCACCAGATTTTTTTTCCAATAGTGTTAAATAATCGTTGTGTGCTTTAACTTCATCATCATTTGCAGCCTGTACAACCAGCGCGGAACGATTGGAACTTAATCTACGGATA
Source organism: gamma proteobacterium symbiont of Bathyaustriella thionipta (assembly GCA_025656775.1). Lineage (GTDB taxonomy): Bacteria > Pseudomonadota > Gammaproteobacteria > GRL18 > GRL18 > GRL18. The sequence goes on along the minus strand of JAHXHI010000039.1, from coordinate 2,884 downwards.
TTTTCAGCACTTCCTGATTCGCCTGATGCATCATCAAGGGACAAGCTGGTCTGACCACCCGTCATTGCTAAATAAACATCGGCTAAAATTTCAGAGTCCAGTAGCGCGCCATGTAATTGTCGATTGCTATTATCAATATAATAACGTCGGCACAATGCATCTAGATTATTTTTTTGTCCTGGATGATTATCCCGAGCCAGTTTAAGAGTATCCAGAATCCTGCATGAGGTTTCTATGGGCTGAATAGGATGACCTGATTTATCTTCGAGCAATTTAAATTCATGATTAATAAAGCCAACATCAAAAGGCGCATTATGAATGACCAATTCACTCCCTTTAACAAATTCAATAAAGTCATCATAAATATCACTAAAATAAGGTTTATCAGTGAGAAACTCATTGGTAATACCATGTATTTCGATGGCGCCTTCGTCAACAATACGTTCTGGATTAACATAGTGATGAAATGTATTACCTGTAAGTTTTCGATCCAATAATTCTACACAACCAATTTCAATAATTCGATGTCCTTGTGATGGCTCAAGCCCCGTCGTTTCAGTATCAAGTACAATTTGTCTCATAATGATTCAATACCTTTATTGGCTAATTCATCAGCCCGTTCATTTTCAATATGACCAGAGTGCCCTTTTACCCAGTTCCAGGTAACTTTATGTTGTTGCACCAGGGTATCCAATTGCTGCCATAAATCGATGTTTTTCACCGGTTGCTTATTTGAGGTTTTCCAGCCACGTTTTTTCCAGTTTACTATCCATTGAGTAATACCCTGGCGTAAATATTGAGAGTCTGTCGTTAAAACCACATCACAAGGACGAGTTAATTGTGTGAGCGCTTGAATTGCCGCCGTCATTTCCATCCGGTTATTTGTAGTATCCTGCTCACCCCCAAAAAATTCTTTTTCGGTATTATTATATTTCATCAATGCACCCCAACCACCGGGACCAGGATTGCCTTTACAGGCGCCATCAGTATAAATATAAATTTTTTTATCCATGTTTTCCTTTTGCACTATCGATAAGTGATGCAATTTATTAAGTGTTATTCGTGGTAAATCATGCCGGTTCAATAGTATCCGAACCAATGATAGATTTGGGGAACTTCCATCTTTGACGTAAGGGTGTTAATGTTGAAACACGCTTAGTTGCAACCAGCATATAGCCTCCGGCAGGTAACAGTTTTGAAAACTGCCCTGCGTGTTCCATAAATTTCAATTGCTTTAATAAAGCTGAACGATCAACCGGTGGACGATAAAAATACTCGTTTACCAGATCAATGTCAAAACCCAATAATTTTAGCCAGTCACGTAAACGCCCCTGACTGATCAGGTTGCCACATGATGGTAATGGTACAAGCGGATCCTGTACCTGAGTTTCACTTTTACTTGTCACTTTGTTAACAATTATTCGACTTTTAACTTCCCAGTATTTATGCCATAAGCCCCACAAACTATATGGATTAAAGCCAAAAAAAATGGCTTTTCCTTCAGCAACAAGAATTCGATCAACTTCTCTGAGAATTTGATGAGGATGTTGCTCAAATTCCAGGGTATGGGGTAAAATAACTGCATCTATAGACTGATTTTGTATGGCCAGATCATCAAAGCGAGTAATAATATGGGTACAGGAACTTATCTTATTAACGTGAGTCTCAGGTTTTATATTGTTTAAGGATTCCAGTATATATTGTCGAGAGGTTCTGGGCTTGGCCGACAGTTCAAAACTATCTAAACACCCTAGTTGAATCAAATTATAACCAAATATTTGTTCAAGAAGTTTATTTAATTGATGTTTTTCAGTGGTTAATAAAGCCTGACCTAATTCACTTGAGTACCACTTACGCACCATAAGCCAGGGATCATCAAAAACAAAGGGCTTTGTTTGATATTTTGGCTTTTTTTTACCAAAAGGCGTAAATATATTATTAGAATTATTCATCTTTATAACATTTTTGTGTAATAATCAGCGGCTATGAGTAAAGAAAAAATGATTTCCAGGACAAATCTTAAAATATCACATGTCGCTGCATTTGATGATAATTATATCTGGTTTATTCATGGTTTGCCTGAAAAGTCGGCAGAAAAACAAATTATTATTGTTGATCCCGGTGATGCTGAACCCGTTATAAATTCAATCAGACATCATAACTACCTACCCCAGGCAATATTTATCACCCATCATCACCATGATCATACCGGTGGTATAAAAGAACTGGTTGATGCCTATCAAATACCCGTTTACGGACCGGCAAACGAAAGAATCCCGCACATTACTTACCCATTAATGGAAAAACAAACGATATCATTAACATCTATGGGCTTATTATTTGATGTTCTTGATGTTCCAGGACATACCATTGGCCATATTGCTTATCTTGGACATCAGTCTTTATTTATTGGTGATACTTTGTTTGCCGGTGGTTGCGGGCGTATTTTTGAAGGAACTGCCGAGCAAATGCATGAGTCTTTAAGCAAGTTACTTAATTTAGAAAACGACACTATGGTCTATTGTGCCCATGAATATACTCAGGATAATCTTAAATTTGCACAACGAGTTGAACCTGATAACAAACAACTAATACAAAGAATTGAGCAAACTACTCAGTTACGTTTATCAAATCAGCCAACAGTACCATCAACGCTTGAGCTTGAAAAACAGACTAATCCATTCTTACGCTTTAATATTGATAGTGTTAAAACAGCTGCTGAGAATTTTGCACAAAAATCGCTTAAAACCCCGGCAGAAGTTTTTAGAACCGTTCGTTATTGGAAAGATACTCGTAACTATTCAGCATAAATTTAAAAAAAATTGAAAAAAAAAGCTTGACAGAAAAGTTATGTAATTTATTAAAACCGACATATCTATGCAGT
>JAHXHI010000059.1 GCA_025656775.1 gamma proteobacterium symbiont of Bathyaustriella thionipta | reverse complement strand
CAACTTATTTAAGGGGGTTTTTGCTTTATAGCATCAATTTTTGTGATTAAAAACGTGGGAATTTACATCATATAAGTTGGCCATACTCAACGTCTTCACCGACATAACCTGCCTGCGTCAGGGTAGTGGCATCAGCAATAACAAAAGGCACTCCAACAATTTTTGCTAAAGTACTGGCTAAAAGAGTCTTTCCTGTTCCTGAAGGCCCCAATAGTAAAATATTGGATTTTTCTATATCCACATCATGATTATCCAGCGTCATTTCTGGATGTTCATTTTCCATACTCAATCGTTTGAAATGATTATAAACAGCAACGGCAATGGTTTCTTTGGCTAAATCCTGACCAATAATGTATTGATCCAGCCGTTCTTTTATTTCAACAGGCTTTAATAAATTTTGTAAGGGCTTAGAAGCGGCTCTTTTACGCCCCCAACTGCCCACCACTTGAGATGCCAGGCGAACACACTCTTCACAGATATGACCTTCTTCACCAGCGATCAGTGGAATCTCAGGTCCTTGTGGTTGACCACAAAAGGAACAATGAGATTTTTCAGTGCTCATGATTTATTCTCAATCTAATTGACTTTTTAACTCAGAGAACCATTTCTTTTGGTAATTACGTTGATTCCGTTGTTCAAGAATAAGGCGAATTCTTTCACTGACTTTCGATAATTGCACTTTCTTTTCAGGTCTTATTTTTTCACAAAGCAAAAGGTGAAACCCCATTTCAGTTTCTACTATCTGACTGATTTCGTTTTCTTCCAAATTGAACAACTCCGAATCGAGTTCAGGATACAGTTGACCCTTTACTACATTTCCTAATTTACCACCCTCCATTGCCGTTGGACATTCAGAGAATCGTTTAGCAAAAGCATGAAAGCGATTAGATCGACCATTGAGTTTGTCAGCAATATCTATAATTTTATCCAATGCCGCCTGATAGGTATTTTCATCAAATTCAGGATTAATGGTAATTAAAATATGTCGCGTCAGTCTCATTTCTGGCGTATCAAAACGCTCACGATGCATTTCGTAGAACAGCTGAATATCAACCTCTGTGACTTCTTTAATATTTGCTGATACACGTTGCATAATGCTATCAAATAATAATTCTCTATAAATTGCCTGACGTAGACTCACTTCATCTAATGCATTTGTTTTCAGATCTTGTATCAGGTCAGCATGACTTTCATAACGAGATGCCACAGCTGAAAATGACTCTTCAATTTGCTGAGCAGGAATGATCACACCTTCTGCTTCTGGTGATTCAATCACCAAAGATTCGAGATCAAAACTTTTTTTAGCTTTATAATAAACAGAGTCATATTCATCTGGCATTAATTGAGCCGTGTTTTTCTTAAACACATCTAATGCATATCGAAGCATATGATAATTAAATTCAGGCAGATGTTCTTCCTGACTTAATTCCTGTGTTTGCTCTTGTATTAGCATTGGTTTTCTCATGGCTATCATCACCCTTCCTCATTTTCAGGATACATAAAATTAAGGGCTGTTTCTGGTACCAGAATGGTTCGGCCACGAAAACGAACATGATAGGCAGGACCGTCTTCATAATCTCTTAAGACTTTTTCAATTTCGCCTTCATCACCAGGATTAGCAATGACGTCTCCCTTAATGCCAAGTGGAATTGTTGGTGTTACTTTTTCAGAAAATTCAAAGCGGGTTGGTATCCAGGGATCACTCTCATACTGAAGTTCCTGCTCACGACAGCCTACCATCATTCCGGCATCAATAAAGTCCACCGAGTAAACAATCTGATCTTGCAAGAAAGTACCCACATCACGTACAAAACCAACACTGCCTCTGCGAACCAACAAATTGCCCGTTACTTTACCAGGAAATGTCCCATCATTTCGAACGTTTCTAGTAACCCTTACTGATTCACCATATTCATATTGTGGGCGCACTGGATGTTCCTTTTAAATCAATATCACTCAATGGAATCGTCACAACTGATGGTTCACCCATACTAAATACTTTAAAGACTTTTTCAGTTTGCGCATCAGAACCAACGAAATCATTATAGGCTTTACTTAACATTTCAGCATAAATACTGCGACGAGCTTCATCTTCATCAGGAATATCACCAACCTTACTCAGATAATCATGAAACCGTTGCAAAATGTGTAAACGATTGACATGGACTATCGACTGATCATAGTCAATCTCAAAATAATTTAAAAAGTCTTCTGCACTGCTCAGTTCATCCATGTCCAGATCAAATTCACTTTCATTGTCAATTGTGTTCTCTACCATGTTTTCTCTCCCATCGTATTTAAATTCTGATTATTTGTTCTATGTTAAGAAACCGACTTCAAACCTTTGTAAACTGAAACATTTAGTAATACTTTTGCTCCAAGTCTATCTTTACTGTCCAGCTCCAGGATTTTTTTTAATCGTGAAACGGCTGACTCTTCTTCCCCTAAACGCAATTCCAGATAGGCAGCCCCCTTTAAGGCCAGCAAATAAAAACGCACCAAAGTCATTGAGCTTTTTTTATGTGCTTGTAAATGTTCTTCACTTATTTGCTTCCAGTCATCTGGAAAGTCTAATTTTTTCGCGTAAATCCGTAGAACTCTATTGGCAACGATTAATGCATCTTGTATTCGATGTTGATAATAAAAATACCGATACATTGCCACCAAAACCATCGGATGTTCTGGTTCAAGAAAATAGGCTCTCATTAGTGCTTGTTCTGATCCTTCTTCAGCATAATTTTCAGCAGCCTGATCAATGCACGCTTGTACTTCATCACTAAGAACTTCATCAAAATAAAGCTCTGCACCTTCAAAATCCAGCATATCCATAAGATTTATCCAGCACCCTTAAAATCAATATGAACGGGTTCACAGACCTGAACGGCATCACAGTGGTTGCATTCATCTTCTGCTGTTTCTCCGCCGGGGATACAGCCATGAGTACCGACGGCTTGTTCTAATAAACGAATTCTTTCCAATAAGCAGGACACCGCCTCAGCAACTGGATCTGGGATAAGATGATGGTTCAAATCAATACCATCACTACTTTTATTATTTGCCTGACTTGATTGAACCACTTTACCAGGAATACCGACCACGGTTTTTCCAGCGGGCACAGGCGCTATCACAACAGAGTTTGCACCCACTCGGGCATCTTCTCCAATTTCAATAGGGCCTAATATTTTTGCGCCTGCACCAACCACAACGTTATCCCCTAATGAAGGATGTCTTCTGCCTTTATTCCATGAAACACCTCCCAAAGTCACACCATGATAAAGGGTCACATTATTACCAACGAGAGCAGTTTCACCAATGACAACACCCGTTCCATGATCAATAAAAAATCGCTGTCCTATGGTTGCCCCTGGGTGTATATCAATACTTGTCCAAATACGTGCAATATAAGAAATAAGTCTTGGAAAATATCGTCCACCACGCCGCCATAATTTATTAGCCATTCGATAGAGAATAATGGCATGAATCCCAGGGTACGTTGTTATCACTTCAAAACGAGTTCTGGCAGCTGGATCGCGTTGAAACACACAAGCAATGTCTTCACGAATATGTTGCATAAGCGATATTGCATTATCAGTCGCTTGCAATCCATCCATTATTTCTACACTTGCTTGCATAATTGAATCTCCCGAAAAATATGTTTATGTGTTCAGCTCAAAATACTGTTTATTTCATAATAGAAGTGTCGCAATTCCTGCTCAGCAGGTGCTCGCTTGTATTGAACTGAAAAATAGCGAATCTTCTCCAGTAATATTTCAGCCTGTTGACGCAACACTTGTATTCCCATATTGGCATAGGCATGTATGATGGCATGACTGCCAGAATGCTTGCCTAATATAAATTGATGATCTCTGCCCAGTTCAGCAGGATCGACCCCCTGATAATTCATCCTGTCTTTCATCAAACCATCCACATGAATGCCTGCTTCATGGGTAAACACGCCCTCACCTACCAGACTCTTTTGCCAACTAACATGACGACCTGAAGCCTGTTCGACTAATTGAGAAACCGATGAATAATCAGCCATATCAATATCATAAGCCTGATTAAAGAATCGTCTCAATCCCATGCTTACTTCTTCTAATGGCGCATTTCCTGCTCGCTCTCCCAAACCATGAACTGTGGTATTGACATGAGAAGCACCCGCTCGAATTGCGGCGAGAGTATTCGCTGTTGCCAACCCCAGATCATCATGCGCGTGCATTTCAATATCCAGGTCAGACATGGAATTAAGCTGACTGATCGTTTCATAAACCGAGAAGGGTTCCATAATGCCAACAGTATCTGCGAAACGGAAACGACTGGCTCCAGCCTTTTCAGATGCTTCCAGAACCTGGTATAAGAAATCCAGATCAGCACGTGATGCATCTTCCCCTCCCACACAGATTTCCAGTCCCAGTTCCAGTGCTTCTTCAATTCGTGGCTCTATTTGTGCCAGAACCCACTTTCTGTTTTGACCTAATTTGTTCTGAATCTGTTGATCCGATACTGGCATGGAAAGATCGATACTCTGCACACCCAGGTTTTTACTCAAAGCAATATCATCACTGTGCATTCGACACCAGACCATGAGTCTGGCATTTTCAACCAATTCGGATACCTGCCGAATAGACTCTCGCTCATCTTCACCCATTGCTGGTATGCCAACCTCAAGCTCAGGTACTCCCAGCTCATCAAGAGCCAATGCGATGGCTAATTTTTCCTCTAATGAAAACGAAACACCCGCAGATTGTTCACCATCTCTTAGGGTTGTGTCATTTATAATAATGTGTTTTTTTGTTTTCATAACTTATACATTTGCACTTACTGTGCCATATATTTTTTTCTTTGTTTACAGTAGGTTAGAAAAATATTCCATGAATGAAATGTGACATTTATGAGGTTTGTCGTATTCACGACAATGGTGAAATGCTTGATATGTGCAGGATGAACGACTGTTTAACCTAAATAAATCAGTGAGTATTGAAAAAATCTCACGCATAACTTGGCGCAAAGGCTTTTTCAGGTTCTTCAACTGGCCCATTACCATCCCAGTATGGCGATAATTTTCTCAGTTGTGTCACAATAGGGGGCACCGCTTCAATGACTTTTTCAACTTCTTCCATAGTATTGTAGCGAGAGAATGAGAAACGTACGGAACCATGCGCTGCAGTGAAAGGTATATCCATAGCACGCATGACGTGAGAGGGTTCTAAAGAACCAGAAGTACAAGCCGAACCACTGGAAGCCGCAATACCCATTTTATTGAGCAATAATAAAATGGCTTCACCCTCAATGTATTCAAAAGCGATATTACAGGTATTTGGCAAACGATTGTTTGGATCACCAGTGACAAAACAATAAGAAACTGCCTCAAGAATTCCATGTTCAAGGCGATCTCGCATGGCTTTAACGGTACTCTTTTCATAGCTCATGGCTTCCTGTGCCATTTCACACGCTTTACCCAAGCCGACAATGGATGCTGCATTTTCCGTTCCAGCGCGTCGTCCACGTTCCTGGTGACCACCGCGTAATAAAGGACGAAAGCGGACACCTCGACGTAAATAGAGGATTCCAATACCTTTAGGGGCATGTAATTTATGTCCTGACAAAGACAACATATCAATGCCACTGTCTTTGAGATTCATGGGTATTTTACCCACAGCTTGAACCGCATCCGTGTGAAACATCACTCCAGCAGAACGAGCCAGCACCGCCATCTCTTCAATGGGAAATAAAGTGCCACTTTCATTGTTGGCCCACATAATCGAAACAATGGCCACATTATCAGAAAGCAGGCTAATATACTCTTGCATATCTAGGCGTCCCTTCTTATCCACTTTAAGGTAGTGAACGGTATAGCCTTCTTTTTCCAGGTATTCACACAGGCTAAGTACTGCGGGATGCTCAACTACCGTGGTAATAATTTCCTTTCGATCAGGTTGCGCTTTCAGTGCCGACAAAATTGCTGTGGAATCAGATTCTGTACCACAAGAAGTAAAAATAATTTCTGAATCATGCTCTGCACCAAGTAAAGCCTGTACTTGTTTTCTGGCTTGCTTAAGTACGCGTCCCACTTTATTACCAAATTGATGTAAAGATGAGGGGTTGCCAAATTGTTCAGTGAAATAAGGCAACATTTCTTCAACAATTTCTGGAGCAACCATAGTAGTTGCATTATTATCTAAATAGATTCCTGTAGTCATTATTAAGCTCCTGGTACTGAACGTTGAGCCAGAGCTTCAGCGGGCAAAACCTGAATAAATTCACCCAATCCTTCAGCCAGATGCTGTTGAATTCCCCCCAGCGTTGTCGCAGCCATTTGACAACCTGAACAGGCACCTGTCATTTTGACATAAATGTTTTTTCCATCCACTTCTAATAATTCAACATCGCCGTGATCACGTTGCAAGTTAGGTCGAATTTCATCCAGCAGTTCTTCTATTCGTTTCATGCGTTGAATATTCGTCATGCCAGAAGAAGGTTTAGTCACTTCTCCGGCCACTGCGTTGGGGTCAAATGTTTCACCACTTTCTGCCATAACCCGCGCCAGTATTTCCTCAATACCTTCATGACATGAGGAACAACCACCACCTGCTTTTGTATAGTTACTGACATCTTCCACCGTTTTGAGACCATTTGCTCGTACTGTTTCTTCAATGAGTACTTCATCAATGGCAAAACATTTACAAACTAAAGCACCTTCTTCATGATCATCTTGCCATACTTCTCCACGATAGTCGGCGACTGCTGCCTGTAAGGCTTCTCTGCCCATAACTGAACAATGCATTTTTTCTGGTGGCAAACCATCAAGATATTCAGCAATGTCCTGATTACTGACGTTCAGTGCATCATCCAGAGTCATCCCTTTAATAATTTCAGTCAGAGCAGAGCTGGATGCGATGGCAGAGCCACAACCAAAGGTCTGGAATCCAGCATTTATAATTGTTTCACTTTCTAAATCTACTTCAAGCGTTAGCCTCAAAGCATCACCGCATGACAATGATCCCACATCTCCAGTGGCATTGGCATTGTCGACGGCACCTGCATTACGCGGGTTAAAAAAATGTTCCTGCACTGTTTCTGAATAATCCCACATAAATCTGCTCCTGTTATTCTTAATTGGCTCAAAGCTGTATTAGCTCAAGACTGTTAAATAGCTCAAGGTTATCAATTAGCGATAGGCTTAATGCCACCCCTGGCAAGTATTTTGCAACTTATATAAATAGTTAAGGCAAATCCTATGCCAGGACATTTATTTATGTTAGCTATTGTTTTTATTGCACTTTTTATTTATAGCTTTGTAGCAAATTCGACAGAATAGACCACAAAGTTATGTTATATACATTACGAAAAGTAAAAAATAATGAATTTAGAGCAATTAGAAAAAGGTGATACTGTTTTTGCAAGTTGTCACATATATAATGATGGAAGTATTCCTTCTATACCTGAAACCGCGCTTCTTGCTATACCTGGAACACGTGGAACGATTGTTGAGAAAGGTCATCTGGAAGAAACACCCGAGCGAGAAATTTATCTGGTGCGTTTTGAAGACGATAAATTAAACCTCGGTCCTCCGACTGGTTGCTGGCCTGAAGAATTAAGTGTCGATGGGAAATAACTAGTACACAACGGAGAAGAGAGAATATTGCTTCCAGTGTTTATGCCTTTTTTTGAAACAATTATTTAGCCACCTAAAACTAATTGATAGGCAAAACGAAGTAATTCCAGTTCAACTTGAGGCAATCCTCTAGCCTGCGTCAAGTCAATGAATTGGGCATCGATAAGCTTAGCCACGTCAAAAGGTGGATCCAGAGTGTTAATATTAGCCAATATAATTTGAATCGCTTCACCAGGTGCCTCTACCGTTTGCAAATACTCCCCTTCAGCTTTAAGTGTACCCTCTTTAAACCCGAGTAAGCCCTCCATCTTAGATAATACCGACGATGGGTGCATCAGTGAATCAGAATGATAAGCAACCATTTGAGATAATTTAGGTAATGGTTCAGGCGCACATATACTATCTTCCTTAAATTTAAGAAAGAGTGTACGAGCACTGGTTGCCTGCTTATGGTAGAAAATAACTCGATAAGTCATGTGTTATTCCGGAGCTTCGATCAGACGGGCTTCTGATTTGATCATATTTTTTGTTCCCCAGGCATTCACTGCTTCAATAAACCAGCGTTTGTCCGTTGGATGAGGTTGTATGATGTCCTGTTCAACAAAAAAATGACCATCAGAGTTGAATTGCAACGAGCCAATTTTTATTCCTTTATCATCACGCCAATCACCAATAAGGTAATATTTTCCGTTAGAAAGATCTTTTTCCAATCGATATATTGCATCCTTAGGTTGTTTGAGATTAAAAGATTCTGCTGAAAGACCAGTTTTTCTCACTTCATTTTTCAATTGAATTAATATTTCATCAGCCAGTTCACTGATATTGATATAATACTCATCAACTCATCAACTTGATCAGACATCGTCTTTATCATCTATCACATCAAATAAATTACGAATGACTTCTGCTCCAACCTGATCATCGGGATCCAATCGTTCCAATGTATCCAGTATTGCTTCTGAGTTTCGCAAATCATTTTGCTTCAAACGAATAAATGCTAAGGCTTTCAGGCTATAAAGAAATATTCTTTGTGGACCTCTTATCGCATACCAGTCTGCACTTTCAGGGGTTAAAGATTCCCACTTGTGACTGAATCCACCTTGCAATGATGCTTTTATCAAAGTTTGAAACACCAGATCTTCGGCCTCTTCAATTTCACCTTGATAAAAATAAAACTTATACAAGGCAATCAATACTTCCAATTGCTCAGGGGCCATTCGATTTGCTTCAAATAAAGCTTTCAGCGCTTCTTTTTTAGAAGCAACCATCACCGCAGCCTTTTGTAAACTTGCATTAATCACAGGGGCCAGGTCAAAGCCAAAATGAACTTCATCAGGAACAAGAGAGTGAACACTCATGACCAGAACGTCTTTGAAACCATTAGCTGTTCAACTGGTTTATTATTTCGAAGATGTTCATTAAAAATAGTGGCCACATCGTCTTTTTTAATGCCTCCATACATAATACCCTCTGGATAAACCAGGACAGTAGGACCTTCACTACAAGGTCCCAGACAACCTGTAGTCGTTACCTGTATTTTGTCAAACAATTGGCTTTGTTGTAGATGTGAGTAAAATTCCTCAGCAATTTCAGCACAATTTTTTTGCCCACATGAAGGCCGGGGATGTTCTGGTGGTCTGTTCTGAACACAGACAAAAACATGTTTTTCAGGCTTTGGCATCTAACTATTCCTATTCTTTATACACAATGTTAAACACTGTACGCTTCATGAGTAAAGCATTTCTTTGGACAAATTCTGGCACATGAGCCACAACCAATACGGGTGCAGGTCTTCTTGTGATATATAAAACAACAACTTAATATCAAAAAGAAGTGTTTTCGTGAAAAATTATCGGCTAGATATTGA
>JAHXHI010000047.1 GCA_025656775.1 gamma proteobacterium symbiont of Bathyaustriella thionipta | reverse complement strand
AAAATTATCTCTCATTAAACGGAAACCCAGAACACCAAGGAGCCTTGAAGTTTTGCTGACTGTTGAACAATTGCCACTGTTAAAATGAAAGTTCAACTGATCAAAACTAATGTGTCGAGGTACTAGTACACTCAAGAGAAATGAAAAATGACCGTTTACGTGTCGTTTGAAATGGAGTATCAGAAAAATCAGTTTAAATCAGATGCAGAACTGTTGCTATACTTTTTTGAGTAACAGTCGTTATTAATAAGCATAAAATTCAAATTAAATAGCGATTCTCATTCTATGTGCTAGAATCTTTTATATTCGATTAATTAATTACAATGGAAGTTGTGACCATTAGTCGGTCATTTTTATACAAAGAGGAGAGCTTAATGTCATCTATTTCAATTTTACGGTCTGTATTGTTCTTTTTTACAATAGTCAGTTTTACATTGGTTAGCAATGTTCAGGCAAAGCCAGAGCAGGGTAAAAAATTTAAAGATTGGACTGTTGTGTGTGAAAAACTACCCAAGACACAAACCGAAGTGTGTAATATTTTTCAGAATGTGACTAATGACAAAGATACGGTTGTTATGCTGATAGCTATTGGTTATCCACCCGGAAAGACTGAGGCTCAAGCATTAATTACTCTGCCGCTGGGTGTTTTATTACAACCTGGTATTGAGTTTACAGGCGGTACGGCTGAATCATTCAGAATCCCTTTTGGAGTGTGTGTTAAAAATGGTTGTGTTGCTGTGGCACAATTAAATGAGAAGACTATCAGTGGTATGAAAGCGGGCACTAAAGGCAGTATTAAATTTGCCGCAGCCCAGAAAAAAATCATTGAAATCCCTGTTTCTCTGAGCGGTTTTACCGCTGCATTTAATTCATTGAAGAAATAGTGAAAAAGGTGCTTGTTGGGTTCAGCTAAACTTTTATATAAAGGTTTAGCAGTAAGTGTTTAGCTGAACTCACAGATGATTTAAAGGCAATGCTGTTTTATCAACAATTTTACGCATGATAAAACTGGATTGCACCCCTGTTACGCCCTCAATTCTTGTTAAACGCCCTAATAGAAAGTCCTGATAATATTCCATATCCGGAACAATCACTTTTAATAGATAGTCAGCATTTTGTCCAGTGATTAAGTAACATTCTAAAACTTCTTCATATTTTTTGACAATGGATTCAAAGTTTTCAAAGCGTTCGGGTGTATGCCTGTCCATGCTGATTTGTATGAGCGCAATGAGTTTCAGAGCGAGCTTTTGCTCATTAAGTCGTGCGACATAATCATCAATATAGCCAGCATCTTCTAACTGTTTGACTCTTCTTAGGCAGGGTGAAGGTGACAAGCCTATTTTATTGGCCAGTTCTAGATTGCTGATTCGGGAATTATTTTGTATTTCACTGAGAATACGGAGATCCATTTTGCTTAATTTCATTAGAGTATCTCAATTGATAATTTTTAGTTATATTATTAAATTTAATTAAATTGGTATAAAATATCAATAAATAGATATTTGATGGCTTTATATTCTAATATTAAATGATTTTTCATAAAAACAACAATCTAATTCTAATGTTTTTTTTATATACTAATCGTCAATAACCAATCAATATGCATTACCTATGCAAAAGCCAGGATAGGATGATTAGCGAATGAATACACCACAGAATAATTTTAACCATCAAAAATACCAGGCATTTAAACCGGTGAATCTGGTACAGCGCCAATGGCCGAACAATGTGATCGATCAGGCACCTGAATGGTGTAGCGTTGATTTACGTGACGGTAATCAGGCGCTTATTCAGCCTTTATCGGTTGAGCAGAAAATGCGTCTGTTTAAATTATTACTTGAGGTTGGCTTTAAAGAAATTGAAGTGGGTTTTCCATCGGCATCACAATCAGACTATGATTTTGTTCGTGAATTAATCACAGGTAACCATATTCCTGATGATGTCACTATTGCTATTTTAACACCTGCTAGAGAATCTTTTATTCAACGCTCTTTTGAAGCGCTGAAGGGAGTCAAAAAAGCCTTGGTCCATCTGTATAATTCAACCTCTAAGGTGCAAAGAGAGCAGGTGTTTAAATTAGATAAGGCCGGGATAACCCAAATTGCAGTGGATGCAGCTAAGGTGATAAAACAATGTGCCCGGGCACAGCCGCAAACACAATGGAAATTTCAATATTCACCAGAGAGTTTCACTGCGACTGAATTAGACTATGCAGTAGAAATTTGTAATGCTGTGAATGAGGTATGGCAGCCTACGATTGAAAACCCGGTGATTTTGAATCTGCCTTCAACGGTTGAAATGTCTATGCCGAATGTTTATGCCGATCAAATTGAGTGGTTTGCAAAGCATATTGCTCATCGAGAAGGGGTTATTATCAGTGTGCATACGCATAATGATCGAGGCAGTGCGATTGCCGCCGCTGAAATGGCTGTTTTGGCTGGTGCTCAGAGGGTAGAAGGGACATTATTAGGTAATGGTGAACGTACCGGAAATATGGACATTATTACCATGGCAATGAATTTGTATAGTCAGGGTATTGATCCGCAACTGGATTTATCAAATATTCAGAGTATCAGTGAAAAGGTGAGTCAATTAATACAAATAGCGATTCATCCACGTCATCCTTATATCGGTAAGCTGGTATTTACTGCATTTTCAGGCAGTCATCAGGATGCGATTAATAAGTGTATGAAAAATTATCAGCAGGGTGATAAATGGGAAGTCGCATATTTACCCATTGACCCCACTGATTTGGGACGTTCTTATGAAGAAGTCATTCGTATAAACAGTCAGTCAGGTAAAGGTGGCGTGGCCTATTTGCTGGAGCAGGCATTATCAATCCAGATTCCAAGGTGGCTGCAGATTGAATTTAGTCAGCAGGTTCAGGTTTATACCGAAAAAACAGGTCAGGAAGTCAGTGCAGAAAAAATTATTGAACTGTTTCAACAAAGATATTTAATGAGTGGACCGAACACTCAGACAGGCTGGCAGTTATGTTCTTATGAAATAACCCAGAAAAAAAACTGTCAGGAACAAATTTCGGTGGCTATCATTGCTTCAGGCAAAGAAAAACACTTGACTGGAGAAGGAGTGGGGGCTCTGGATGCCTTTGTACAAACGCTGGCGCAGTATTTTAAACTGCCTATTACAATTATTGAATTTAGTGAACAGGCCATGCACTCAGGTAGTGATGCCAGGGCAATGAGTTTTATCTGCCTGAAAGTTGACGGACAATCTTATACCGGTGTAGCTGAACACAATGATGTCATGAGTGCTTCGTTGAGTGCCTTACTCAATGCAATGAATGAATATTTTTTTATGCGGGATCACAGTGCAGTGCAAGAAAATGCAATAAAAAAAGCAGGCTAGAGGGATTGATAAGGAGCCGTTTGCAATAATTGCTTCTTTAACCGGGCAACAGGTCATTTTATCCGGTTAAAGTTAAGCAAAACAATTCAGCCTGGGAGCCGTTCCAATTTTATGGCATCTTTGGTATTTCAGGTATTGGCATGGGTGAAAAATCAGCAGGTATTGTGATTGTTTCATTGCTCAGCGCATCGGTTGAGATACTCGTTAGACGTGTTTCTAACTTGATGGAGCCATCAGGCCCATAGAGTGTTGTGTGCAATGGAATACCCTGAATATCACTGATTGCAGCATTACTTCCCGTCACGCTTTGAGCCATTTTCTGCATGCGCTTCATAAATTCCTGCATGCTCATTAAAGTCTGGGCATCGTCATTGTTTAAACCGATTTGAGCTGGAGTGGCGATGCAAAGCTCGCTATGCTTAATGCCTTTTAAATAGGATTCATGTACCGTACATTGAATTCCGGAAACGGTTTTAGTGCGGGTGGTTTTTTTCTGCTCCAGTTTGGGCGGCGTTTTTTCTGTCTCGACTCGGGAAAGATGATTGTTCATCATTTGCTCGACCTGTTGTTTCTGCTCAGGCGGCATATCTTTCATTTTTTCCATCATGCGTTGACGCATCATATCCATCTGTTGCTTTGCCTGATTAGCCTGTTGCTCAATAATTTTTTCGTCCATGGTAAGGTATTGCTTTTTAGCCGTGTCCACATGTGTCAGTTCAATTGTTTTACTATCAAACAGACTGTAGTTATCATCTTGATCAGGTGGTGTAAAACGAATTTTGCCATTCTTAATCTGCATGGTATTTGCAGACTTTTGTGTGCCGCTGGATTGTTCATAGATCACAGTGGCATCCGAAAAAGCCAGCTGGGAAAAGATAAGGCTGCCTCGCCTAAAAGAAGACTGCCGGCTGTTAAAAAGACTGATTGATACATCGTTGTTTTCATGTGTTTATGACCGTTTTCTATCATTGTTTTCTTGTATGGAAGTGAAATTTTATCAGCAAAGATTGTAAACCTTTCTGTAAGCTTAAACCACCCTGTCATTACCGCCATCAACAGGGAGTTGTGCTGCTGTGGTTTTAGCGAAGAGTGGACCGCACATTTCTGCAGCCAGTTCGGCCACATCATGAGAGGTGATTTCTGTATGCAGCAAATTATTGGTTTTATAGGCTTCGATACTCATCCCATAATGTTCTGCTCGTGAGGCCAGTACCTCAGGTGTCCAGATGGCGGTATCAAACACGGCATTAGGGTGCAGTGTGTTGATTCGAATATTATCCTTACCCCATTCTAGGGCGGCCACTCTTGCTAACTGATTGAGTGCGGCTTTGGCTGAAGAATAGGCGGCGGCACCCGGGCCGGGAGCGGGTACGTTTTTGGAACCCATGGCCACAATACGGCCGCCATTGGGGGCTAATTTTAATAATGGGTGGGCTTTACTGAGTAAAGACAAGTTGGCATCCAGATTAATGGTCATCACCTGACGCCATTCTGCTAAAGGCAGCGCTTCAATTCGGCAGCCGCCGGGAAAAATACCGGCATTGAGTATGAGCATATCAAGACCGCCAAATTGACGGATTGTCTGCTCAAGTACTTGTTCCAGTGCCTGTTCGTCAGTGACATCACAGGTGATACCCAGATAATCAGGGCGTTGATATAAGGTTTCAATTTCCGGCAAAATATCCACAGCGACAACACAGGCACCCCGGGCCAGAAGTGAGTCAACACAGGCTTTGCCAATGCCGGTAACGGCGCCGGTGACCAGAGCGACTTCTCCAGAAAACAGGGGACTTGTCCCTGCTTTTTTTAATTTGGCCTGTTCTAACTCCCAATATTCAACATCAAAAATAGCATGAGACGGTAAGGCCTGAAAGCCGCCTAACCTGGTAGCGCGTAGAATGATACCAATGGTATGCTGATAAATGTCGCGGATGATATGCGCCTCTTTAATACTTTTTCCCAGAGTTAACATACCGCCTTTAGCATCAAGGATAATACGCGGCAATGGATCTAACATGTTTTTTTTCTGACCATCGTGAGGCGTTAATGCGCCTTGCTTAAAATAGGCCTGGTACGATTCAATATAAGCATTCAGTCTGCTGCTGAGGTTTAAGTCAGAAGTGGTGCCCAGCATTGGTAATTGTTTGGTACGGATCACGTGATCCGGAGTTGCCGGTCCCTTCTGACTGATCTCGTCGAGTTGCGTATGATTGGCGAAAGCCAGCGTTTGAGCATCTCGATGCTGATGGACAACAAGCGGCTGCTTAAAGTGTTGTGAAAGTTCCTGCCGGAATTGAGCTATGTGCAGAAAATCCAGATCATCAGTGTCTAAAGAAGTATCGGCATAACTGACGGCAACGTCCAGTGCCTGTTGCTGCTGCAGATAATTTTCTGCCATGGCGACCAGTTCAATCATTCGATCATAGGATTGTTTAGCATCTTCACCAAAAGAAAAAATACCATGGTTCATTAATACCATACCAATGGTTTCAGAATGTGCTTCTGCAGGGAATATCTCTGCACACAGGCGAGCTAAATCAAAGCCGGGCATAACATAGGGGATAATGACCACTTTATTTCCATAGAGCGCTTTGATGCGTTCCATGCCATTTTCGGTATTGGTAATACTGACCACTGCATCTGCATGGGTGTGATCGACATATTTATAAGGGAGCAGCGCATGCAGGATGGTTTCTACTGAAGGACCGGGTGCATTGGACAACGTTAAGTGGGTTTTTAATTCATTCACCATCTGAGCATCAGTGAGTTCTTTTAACTGAGCCAGTTTAAGCAGGTGTGACATTTGTACGGGGGCATAGCCCTGAGCTTCAATGGTTTCCAGATCCCAGCCGCTGCCTTTAACATAAAGAATGGTTTCGCGGTCACCCAGAATATTCGTCTGCTCAATTTTTACGGAAGTATTACCGCCGCCATGCAGAACCAATGATTTATCCTGTCCTAATAAGCGTGAACTATAAACTCTCAGAGCCAGATCAGGGTTATTATTTCCAGAGCTGTATTGTTGTGCGTCGTTTTCGTTCCAGCGGTTTTGCATATGTCAGTCTATGTCCATTATAAGTAAAATAAGTGACCACAGGCTTATACGGATTATGGTCTGTTTGTAGCTGAATAAATACAACATCAGTATTTATTGAATTTATAGAAGAGGATAAAGAAATGAAATAATTTGTCAATTGCCTGCTTTGCCGTCATGTGGTCACACATTGCCGTTTATGTTTTAAACACGGAATCAGTAATTTGCTAACTCAATGATTAGAAACAATAAATTAAAACTGGTACGCCGCTTGCTTTTGTTTGGGTATAGAAAAATTTAATATCGGTTTTTATTGCTAAGGGTGAAAAAATGGCAATCAATTTTGACAGTTATTTAGGCGCTCATGATGATGCGCTCATTCTGCGCTCCAGACGCTCTGAAATTCTTGCTTCTAATATGGCCAATGCTGATACGCCGGGCTATAAGGCCAAAGATATTGATTTTAAAGAAGCGATGTCAAATGCCATGGGTACACGTTCAGAATTTAAAAAAGACAGTTTAAAAATGTCTACAACGAATCAGAATCATATGAAAACCAGTCAGAATACTTTCTCTGCTGATGTCATGTATCGTAACCCTGCTCAACCTTCTTTAGATGGTAATACGGTGGATGCCGGAATTGAAAAAACAGAATTTAGTAAAAACTCAATATATTATAGTGCCAGTTTGCGATTTATGACGGGCAAGTTTCAAAGTTTAACCAAAGCAATAAAAGGACAGTAGGGAGCTAAATTATGGGACTTTTTAATACCTTTGATGTGTCAGGCTCGGCCATGGCTGCCCAGACTGTGCGTATGAATCTTGTCGCCAGTAACCTTGCAAATGTGAATAGTGCTGCCAGCAGTGTTGAAGGCACCTATAAATCCCGACAGGCTGTTTTTAAAACAGTGGTGGATCAATTTTCCAGTGATCCTGCGGTTGCTAAAGTGTCTGTGGATAGAATTGTTGAAAGTGAAGAACCACTAAAAGCACAGTATCAACCTCATCATCCGAATGCCAATGAAGACGGCTATGTCTTTATGCCTAATGTGAATCCAATTGAATCAATGGCTAATATGATTGATGCATCACGTTCGTATCAAACCAATGTGGAAGTACTGAATACAACCAAGCAACTCTTGTTAAGAACCATTAATCTGGGTAAATCCTGATTATTCAATTAGTTGAGCTATTATAGCTCAGGACTAAAAAAACAGTTATGAAATTTATATTGAAACAATTAACGATAAGTAGTACCGCTTCAGTTCAGGAGAAATCTAATGTCAACAATTAATAATAATGTGGCGCTCTATGATAATTTGGGACTGAGCAGAAGTAATGAAGCGAAGGTTGAAGAAACCAAGGAAGATCAGTTTATGCAATTACTGATTGCACAACTTAAAAATCAGGATCCTCTGGAACCTCAGGAAAATGGTGAATTTTTAAGTCAGCTGGCACAGTTTGAAACGGCAGCAGGGGCGGAAGAATTACAAAAGTCCTTTGATAATTTTAGCAATAATATGTTGTCTGCTTCTGCATTACAGGCTTCCAGTCTGGTGGGGCGCAGTGTCCTGGCACCAGGTGGTTATGCACAGCTGGAAGCGGGACAAAATGTGACAGGCCAGGTTGATTTAGGCTCATCCACAACGAATTTAACGCTTGAAGTAACCGATGCTGCAGGACAATTGGTTAAAATAATTCCTATGGGTACTCAGGCCTCTGGTGAGGTCAGTTTCAGTTGGGATGGTACGGATGAAAGTGGCAATTATTTGCCACCTGGCGGTTATCGGATCAGGGCAACTGCAGACGTAGGTAATGAAAAAATCGCACAAGAAGTCCTGGTGAGCGCCAAAGTGGATAGTGTGACTGTGGGACAAGGGGTTCAGGGGTTGAAATTAAATCTGGCTGGATTGGGAAGTGTTGATTTCTCAGCAGTGAAAGAAATTAGATAAAAGCAGGAGAGTTATCATGCCATTTCGTATCGGATTAAGTGGTTTAAACGCAGCACAGGCAGATTTAAAAGTGACAGGTAACAATATTGCCAATGTGGGCACGGTCGGTTTTAAACAATCCAGGGCAGAATTCGCGGATGTCTATGCGACCAGTAAATTTGGTTCGGCCAGTACGGCAATTGGCAGTGGCGTCCGCTTGGCTGATACCGCACAGCAATTTACCCAGGGGAATATTATCTTCACAGAAAATAATCTGGATTTGGGTATTACTGGAGATGGTTTTTTCACTATGGATGATGTCTCAGGGAATCGTGTTTATACGCGTAATGGACAGTTTAAAGTCGATCGGGATGGTTTTATCGTTGACAATAGCGGTTCTAATTTAAAGGGCTATGGTGTTGATGCCGTCACTAATAATATCAATACAGGTTCAATTGTTGATTTACAAATTATTTCAACAAATATTGCACCCAGTGCAACGTCAACAGCCGATCTTTTTGCAAATATTGATGCCGGAGCTGCAGATCTGACTGCACCAACCGCAATTGATCCATTAGATCCGACAAGCTATCATCATACGACATCATTTACAGCCTATGATTCTTTAGGCAATCCAATGCTGACATCATTATTCTTTCAAAAAAATGATGCTGCTCTAAGAACCTGGGATATTGGTGTCCAACTCACTGATTCAAGTGGTACGGTCAGTGATAATTTTGCTGCCCCTGAGACGATAAACTTTGACACCATCGGCGGTTTAAATTCGGGTAGTACAGGAAATGGTGATGGTACTTTTGATTTTAGTGCGGCCTTAGGCAGCGGTGCAACATCACCTCAGGTAATAACAATTGATTTAAGCAATATTACTCAATATGGTGCCGACTTTGGAGTGACCAATTTAACACAAAATGGTTTTACCACGGGTCAGCTATCGGGGATTGATGTGGATCAGTCTGGCGTCATTACTGCTCGCTTTACCAATGGACAATCTAATAATCTTGGACAAGTGTTTATTACTAATTTTAATAATAACCAGGGATTGACTCAACTAGTACCTAAACACATTAATTTTGACCGATTAACTTTTCATATGCCCGATTCAACTTACTTCGGGCACCATCCACATTAAACATC
>JAHXHI010000042.1:948-9567 GCA_025656775.1 gamma proteobacterium symbiont of Bathyaustriella thionipta | reverse complement strand
GTGTAAGTTCAAGTCTTGCATTGGAATTGTTATTTGATAAAAAGTTACCTGATTTTATCTGAGATTAAAAATCATGCTGAATAGTTACTTATTTTTTTTGATATCTGTTCGCTTCTTTCTCTATTCAATTCATTTTTGTTATCGTCAACAGGAGAGGAATCACTAAGACAAACATCAACTGTTTTCCCAGTTTCCAAACAATATAATAAGTCTGTTAAAACAGTAACATTTTGTTCAAATACAGGCATCAATTGCTGCTTTAAATCATTGATATCCGTTTTTCTTAACTTGATATTAAAATCAGCGGAATAAGAGATAGTGAAAGGAATTAATGAACTCAAAACAATAGATAAAAACACATAAAAAATACGGTGCATCTCAAACAACCTAAAGCCTGCAATAATTATAAACGTTACTTATAATCATAAAACCAAATGAAGTCAAATAGGTATTTAGTTATATTCATAGTGGCTCATCATAACCTATTTAAAGCCGCACTGATGAGCCTTATATTAACTGAATAAATACTCATTTATAAAGAATAAATAGAATATGCCCCAAAGACGATTGTAGAAATAGAGAGTATAAAAATTCCTAACTCAAAGAATTTTATAATTGAATTAGTCATATGCACCTTTCATATCAGTTAGAGTTTAATAGTTAAGAAGAAATACATTATTCTCAGGGTTTACCCTTATAACTATAACCAATATTAAAAGAAAATCCTATATTTTTTTACAAAAATAATATTTATCCCATTTCAGAAATTTAGTCTTTTTTCTTATAATCCATCTTTAATGCAGAGTCATTAATAGAAGTCTGCTCATTATGCATTTCAAACGAACCCGAATTGTTGATTTGTTTTCCTGAAAAAAAACGTCCAAGTGCTTTAAAGACTGACTTTATTCCCGTCCATAGCTTTGGTAACAGCCAAATCATTAAAATAATAAATAAAAACATAAATAAAACAAATAATGCCGGATGATTTAGTGCCGCCCACAATCCTGCAAATACAGCAATATCTTCCGAAATAGAAGCTGTCCAGTTTGTTACTGGTTCAGGCGATGTATTAATCAACACTCTGGAACCTGCTTTAAACGAATGTGTAGTCAGCGCCATACCACCACCCAGAATACCTGCTGCAATTCCCGCTGCTGAAGAAACATCACCAACAGCTCCCGCAGCTAACATTGCTCCGGCAGGCACTCGAATAAATGTATGCATGGCATCCCAGCCAGTATCCACCCCAGGTACCTTATCGGCAAAAAATTCAACACAATACATAATTCCTGCTGCACCTATCACCATAGGATCACTTAATACCTGTAAATCAGGAGGCAAATCAATATTCCCTGTTGACCCCATTAAGCCAAGCATCAAAATAGCTGCATAGAGATTAATACCACTTGCCCAGGCAATCCCCATACTCATGGCAATAACAGTGACAATCTGGTTATATTCTTCCATTAAAACAATCCTTTAATTATTCATTAGTATATATATGGTTATTTAACATCAGAAAGTCAAGGGAGCCTAAATACTGAGACCCTGCATAAAAAAGCCCGGTTATCTTTCGATAGCCGGGCTTTTTATCACTCTTGATTGTTCAGACGAATGTCTTGCTTCATCAACTGCGTCTCATCAACGACATCAACGTGCACAAGCTTGAAACAGTTCCAAGTTTGATTACATTAAAGGAATCATCATTAATGCAACAATGTTAATGATTTTAATCATCGGGTTAATGGCAGGACCAGCGGTATCTTTGTATGGGTCGCCTACAGTATCACCAGTTACTGCTGCTTTATGAGCATCTGAACCTTTACCGCCGTGATTACCATCTTCGATATATTTCTTAGCATTATCCCATGCACCACCACCCGTAGTCATAGAGATTGCAACGAAAAGACCCGTTACGATAGTACCGATTAAAACACCACCTAAAGCTTCTGCACCCAGAGTTAAACCCACAACCAGAGGCACAGCAATTGGTAGAATTGATGGAACAACCATTTCTTTAATCGCTGAAGCTGTCAGCATATCTACCGCTTTGGAATAATCAGGTTTTTGCGTACCATCCATAATTCCAGGCATTTCTTTAAACTGGCGACGCACTTCAACAACAACAGAACCTGCTGCGCGACCCACTGCTTCCATAGCCATTGCACCAAATAGATAAGGTACCAGACCACCAATAAACAGACCAATAAGAACCATGTGATTTGATAAATCAAATGTTGTTTCAACACCACTTACTGATTTCAGATTATAGGTATAATCTGCAAACAGAACTAGTGCAGCAAGACCTGCTGATCCAATAGCATAACCTTTAGTTACTGCTTTAGTGGTATTACCTACAGCATCCAACGGGTCAGTAATGTTACGAATTTCTTCAGGCATTTCTGCCATTTCAGCAATACCACCGGCATTATCAGTAATAGGACCATAGGCATCAAGCGCAACAATAATACCTGTCATAGACAACATTGAAGTGGCAGCAATGGCAATCCCGTACAAACCGCCTAGTTCAAAAGCACCCCAGATACTGGCACAAACAACCAATACCGGCGCAGCCGTTGATTTCATTGATACACCAAGACCAGCAATCACGTTAGTACCATCACCTGTTACTGAAGATTCTGCAATTTGTCTTACTGGTGCATATTCTGTTGAAGTATAGTACTCAGTAATAATAACCATAGCACCCGTCAGTAGCAGACCAATTAATGAAGCAAAGTATAAGTTTACTGTTGCAATGCTGCTACCTGCAATAGTGACAGTATCACCCAGCATGTAAGTTGTGACCGGATAGAATGCCGCACCTGAAATAACTGCAGCGACAATAAGCCCTTTATACAAAGCACCCATCACACTGCCGCCTTCCTGCAGTTTTACAAACATAATACCAACAATGGATGCAATAATAGAAACACCGCCTAGTACAAGAGGATATAGAACGGCATTCATACCACCCGCAGTTACCATTAATGAACCGAGTAACATAGTAGCAACAATAGTTACCGCATAGGTTTCAAATAAGTCGGCTGCCATACCAGCACAATCACCCACATTATCACCAACGTTATCAGCAATTACTGCTGGGTTACGCGGGTCATCTTCAGGAATACCGGCTTCTACTTTACCAACAACATCAGCACCAACGTCAGCACCCTTAGTGAATATACCACCACCAAGACGAGCAAAGATTGAGATTAAAGAACCACCAAATGCTAAACCGACTAAAGCATGAACTGCATGTTCAACTGATGCACCCATAGCCATCAATACAGCAAAATAACCAGCCACACCGATTAGAGCAAGACCAACAACCAGCATACCGGTAATTGCGCCGCCACGGAAAGCAATTAGAAATGCTGCACCCATTCCATTGTGAGCCGCCTGAGCTGTACGAGAATTAGAACGAACTGAAATATTCATTCCGATAAAACCTGCAGCACCCGACAAAATTGCACCGATAGCGAAGCCAATTGCAGTTGGCCAGCCGATTGGAGAGAATGCAATCGCTAAGAAAACAACCACACCAACCATAGCAATGGTTTTGTATTGACGGCTCAGATATGCTTGTGCGCCCTGCTGAACTGCTTGCGCAATTTCCAACATGGTGTCACTTCCCGGTGATTGAGCCATAATCCATTTAATGGAAATGACTCCGTAGACTACTGCAGCGATACCCGCTGCAAGTGCAAATAAAAGTTCAACAGACATTACGTCCCCCGTTGCTATATATTAATAATTGAATTCAGTATGAATTCGCGAAAAAAAAGATTAATTGAGTCTAGTTCAAAAGACCAAAACGTTCATTGATCAACATCAATAGGCACTATTATGGTTAATTATTTTATTATGATAAACCTAAATAAAAGTAAAAAAAAGGCCGATTAAACAATCAGCCTTTTTTACAACTTATACTTCAAAGTCTGGTAATTTCTTAGCAACACTTTGATTTTTCAGAACAACATACTTGGGTAAGCCATTTTCATATGGAGGATAATTTTCACCATCAATCAAAGGTAATAGATAGTCTTTACACTTCTGAGTGATACCGAAACCATCTTCAGTAATGAAATCCATAGGCATCATTTTTTCAACGTTGGCCACTTCCGATAAAGGTGCTTTACCAATTTTCCATTCATAAGGTGAATTGGAAATACGGTCAACAGTCGGCATAATGGCATTATCACCTTCTAAGGCAAACTTAACACCCGCTTCACCTAAAGCATACGCTTGTTCAACATCAGAGTTAGATGATAAATGACGTGCTGCACGCTGCAGGTAATCCGCAACAGCCCAGTGGAATTTATAGCCCAGTGCATCTTTAATAATATTAGCTACAACAGGCGCTGCTCCACCTAATTGTGCATGACCAAAAGAATCACGAGTACCCTGCTCGGCAAGGAAACGACCATCAGCCCAATGTACACCTTCAGAAACAACGATAGTACAGAAACCATATTCTTTTACTTTCGCATCAACCTTAGCCAGGAATTTTTCCTGATTAAATTCAACTTCAGGGAAAAGGATCACTACAGGAATATTTTGATCTTCAATCAGACCACCCGCAGCGGCAATCCAGCCTGCATGACGGCCCATTACTTCAAGAACAAAAATCTGTGTTGATGTCTTAGCCATTGAACGAACATCGAAGCTCGCTTCTAAAGCTGAAACTGCAATATATTTTGCTACTGAACCAAAACCGGGGCAGTTATCAGTGATAGGTAAATCATTATCCACAGTCTTAGGTACGTGAACAGCCTGAATTGGATAGCCCATTTTTTCAGATAACTGAGAAACTTTATGACAGGTATCGGCAGAATCACCGCCGCCATTATAGAAGAAATAGCCGATATCGTGCGCTTTAAACACTTCAATCAGACGCTCATATTCAGCTTTATTCTCTTCAAGACTCTTCAACTTAAAGCGACAAGAACCAAAACCACCGGAAGGAGTATGAAGCAGTGCTGCAATATCTTCTTCAGATTCAAGGTTGGTATCAATTAAATCTTCTGTTAATGCGCCAATAATACCGTTACGGCCCGCATAGACTGTACCGATTTGATCGCTATGTTTACGTGCTGTTTGAATAACACCACAGGCAGAAGCGTTAATTACTGCGGTTACACCGCCGGACTGGGCGTAAAATGCGTTTTTCTTTGTCATCTTAACTCCAAAAAGTTATTAAATAAAATTACTAAAATTACTAAAATTCAAAAAAAACAACCTGATTATTTCTATTGCTCTAAGCATTAATCAAGATGGTAAAAAACTTATACATTAAATAAGTGACAGATTAATGAACCGTGCCGTCACTTCCTGTTGAAAAGCTTTGTGTGACGCCCGATTTTAATTCTTCATCAGTTGCATCACGAACCTCACCAACAGTGATAACAAATTGAATAGTCTGACCAGCCAGAGGATGATTACCATCAACGGTTAACTTACCATTTGCAATGTTTGTCACAGTGAACTTCTTTGCTTAACCACGGTCATTCTGCATTTCAACTTCCGCACCCACCTGATGAAACTGAGGGGGCACATTAGTCAGCTCATCGGTAAAAATATGATTTGGGTCACTGGGTCCAAAACCTTCATACTGAGTTAAAAAGACTTCTACTCGTGCGCCTTTTTCCTGACCTTCAAGCGCTTGTTCAATTTTTGGGAACAAGCCACTATTACCACCATAAATATACTTAACAGGTATATTGGTACGCTCTTTAATTTCACCCTTTGCATCTAATATTGCATAGGTAAGTTCAACGTATTTATCTTTTTGTATCTCTTCAGCCGATATTCTTTTTGCTAACCGTGTTTCATTAATTCTAATTTGTGCATTTTTACAAACGGCCGTATTCTATCAATAGCAGGCAAAAAAAGCTACGTTAATAATTTAACGATGCGCTTATAATCAGGTGTTAAATACTGATGATCAACTTAAGGTTTCTTGACCAGAAGACTCTCCTGAAACACACTTTTATGCACATCACCCATGCTCAAAATGCCGACTAATTTATTATTTTCTGTAACAGGTATACGACGAATTTTTCGAAGCCACATCATTGATGCTGCACGTAATATAGGCATATCTGGAGAGACACTGGCGACGACTCTGGTCATTAAATCATCCACTGTTTTAGATAAAACACTGCCATAATCTTTTTCCAATGCCTCAAAATCAGCTTTAGCACCTGATTCTACTAACTCTTTCATATCCGGGAACATACTGCACAAGATATCTTTTTCGGAAATTATTCCGATAACATTATTATCATCATCAACCACTGGCAATCCACTAATTTTATTGAAACACATCAGCGTTGCTATATCTTTTATTGGTGTATCCGCTTTACATGTTTTTACATCGGTACACATGGTATCTTTAACTTGCATTTATAATCCTTATTCCTGACTTATATAGTTTTTAAAAAATTTTAGTGCTAAAAACTTAACCACTCTATTTATATGGTTGTTTTTCTCAATTATTAAACATAACATGCTTTTTAATATTAAAAACCTACTCCTAAAGAGATAGACATTTGTAATTTCAAACATTTAACAGCTAATACCTTTTCTAAAAAAAGGTTATATTTTATTGTTTTAAAAGAATTAAGGGGATAAAAAGCATGTCTGATACCATAAAAAATCTTTCCAGTGACTTAAAAGATTTTGCAATTAAACGGGACTGGGAACAATTTCACACCCCAAAAAATCTTTCCATGGCACTTATTGCTGAAGCAGCAGAACTTGTAGAGCACTTTCAATGGTTGACTCCAGAAGAAAGTAAAAATATAGATGGTGAAAAGTTGAAAGATATCAGTCATGAAATGGCTGATATCTTTATTTACATGTTAAGAATGGCAGAACAACTTAATATCGACTTAATTTCTGCAACAAGAGAAAAAATGGCAATCAATGAACAACGCTTCCCCGCAGAAATAAGTACTGAACAAAATCATAAAGATAAAAAATATTCACAACCATAATATATCCGATATTATTATGCCGAATACTACTATCTAGTTACAGAATTAAAGACTTCTCTGCCCAATATAGATAGCGTGATTATGTCTTTAGAAAAGTATTATTGCTCTCGTCAAAAAAATTTTAAATACGCACGTTAATTAAAGGGTATTTGGTTTAATTCTATCAATCGGGTAAAGCCTGCATTAACTGTTCAAACTCAATCAGCTCCACGGAGGAAATTCGATGTCGGATATAGTTGCCACCAACGAGACCATACTGGTCGCAGGTGGTGGTATCAGCGGTATCAGTGCTGCCTTAGAAGCTGCCGAAGCAGGCAAGCAGGTGATCCTGGTTGAAAAGAACGCCTATATAGGTGGCCGTGTGACCCAGCTGTATAAATACTTCCCTAAGCTGTGTCACCCTACCTGTGGTATGGAGATCAATCAGCGCCGTGCCAAAAGCAATCCCAACCTGACGATTCTAACCATGGCCGAAGTGACGGGTATCAGTAGTGACAAGGGTGATTACAGCATTAAAGTGAAACTCAAGCCGCGTTATGTCAATAACAACTGTACCGCCTGCGGTAAATGCAGCGATACGGTGGACGCGGAATTTGACAGCGAATTTAACTACGGCCTGAATCAGCGCAAAGGCGCTTACATTGCCTATAACAACGCCTATCCTCAGACCTATGTGCTGGATGAGCGCATTATCGGCACTGATGATGCCAGCAAAGCCAAAGATGCCTGCCTAGCAGACGCCATTGATCTAGAGATTATGGCCTCACTGAAGCAAACCCACTATGTCCGTGAAAACATCATTGACGGCACATCAGACATCTATTACATTGATATCCGTGCCATTGACCGCTTTGAAGACTTCTACCAGTAAGTACAGAAAGACGAAACCGTCAAGTTCATCAAATCCAAAGTGCCCTTTATCACCGAGGGTAATAACAACAATCCAGTGCTTTACGGCGTAGACACGGAAGGCTATCACCGCTACGCCAATGAATACGATTTAGTCGTACTGGCGGTGGGCATGGAGCCCAACGTCAATCAGGGCGACTTCCAGGTTGACATCGTGATGAACGAAGAAGGGTTTATTGAAATAGACGAAAAGAATGGGGGTGTCTTTGCCGCGGGCTGCAGCTCCGATGCACTGGATGTCAACCGTGCCGTACAAAGTGCCACCGCAAGTGCCTTACGTGCCGTTCAAGTAATTAATCAAGTTGGAGCCGTCAGCCAACAAAAAACAGAAGTTAAGTAACCATGGCTGATGAAGTAAAAGTAGGTGCTTATATCTATAAGGGCTGCGACCTTGGCAACCGCCTCAATGCAGACCAACTCGAAATGATAGCAATCCGTGAAGGTTGTGTCGCCACGGCCAAAACCCACGATTTTTTATGTGGTGCCGAAGGCGTGAAAATGATCCATGACGATCTGGATGGCGGTGAAGCCAATCGCGTGGTGATTGCCGCCTGTTCGCGTCGTGCCAAGACCGATGCCTTTAATTTTGCCGGTGTTCCCATTACC
Source organism: gamma proteobacterium symbiont of Bathyaustriella thionipta (assembly GCA_025656775.1). Taxonomy (GTDB): domain Bacteria; phylum Pseudomonadota; class Gammaproteobacteria; order GRL18; family GRL18; genus GRL18. The sequence continues at coordinate 1,054 of JAHXHI010000042.1, read as the reverse complement.
CACATCATGCACGGCTTAACCACTTACGCCAAGCGTCTGAATCTGGTGCCGAAAACTCAGCCCACTGCCAAATTTGCCCAGTTATTCTGGGACAATCTGACCAGCA
>JAHXHI010000042.1:0-938 GCA_025656775.1 gamma proteobacterium symbiont of Bathyaustriella thionipta | reverse complement strand
GACCAGCAAGGGTCGTGTCAATGAGTTAAAGCTGGGTATCAGCCTATACTTCATGTACGGCTTTGGTGAAGGCATTAAGGTGGCTAAGGCCAACCAGAAGCTGGGTCTGAGCATGCTAAAAACCAAACGTATGGCGATTAATGAAGCCGGTCTGGAGATGAAGAACGACAAGAACATCCGTCATATGGTGGAAGTACTGGTCGAGGACATCGGTATGGCGGCTATCACTGAGAAAGTGAAGAAGCCCTTAGAAGGCATTAAGATTGCCGGTTATGTCGGCTGTCAGACCAATCGTCCTTTCGGTATTGACGGGGAGTCGTTTGAGAATCCCCAATACCTGGATAATATGGTCGAAGCGGTGGGTGCTGAGCCCATTCGCACGTATGAGAAGAAAGTGTCCTGCTGCGGCGGTGCACTGGCCTTCTCTGAGCCGGACAAGAGCTTTAATCTCATTAAGCCCATTCTGGAGTCTGCTATGGACAATGGCGCAGATATGATTGTCACGCCCTGCCCGGTGTGTCAGATGAATACGGAAGTCTATCAGGATAAAATCAATGAGAAGTTTGGTACGAACTTCAATATCCCGGTGGTTTACTACTCCACATTGATGTTGGTCGCCTTTGGTCGCTCGGCTGCTGACTCAGCCTTAAATGGTCAGGTCATTCAGGCGCAGAAGCTCAATAAGATTGTCGGTTAGTCATTAAGCGTTAAGAAAGGTACAAAAAAGCCCGATTCGGAATATCATATCGGGCTTTTTTATGAGACTATTTGAATATATGAACAGCCTTGTTCTTTTGATTCTTATCTTAACGCTTTCTAAAATGTATACTCATCCAGTATTTTTTGATAAGTATAGTGGACCCCGAAAACTGGACAATAGGTTAAGATATAAGAGCTAACCTAATGGGGAACCTAAAAATGAGTAGAAAGAGAAAATC
>JAHXHI010000266.1 GCA_025656775.1 gamma proteobacterium symbiont of Bathyaustriella thionipta | reverse complement strand
GGATGTTTAATGTGGATGGTGCCCGAAGTAAGTTGAATCGGGCATATGAAAAGTTAATCGGTCAAAATTAATGTGTTTAGGTACTAGGTCTTGAGTTACAGAGTATTGAAAGCATTGTGCCGTCTTATTTGGCAGGTAAAGATTTTGCCGGTCAGATGGATTATTTAAGAAAAAAATCAAAACGTTAAGCGTTTGTCACAACATACTTTTTTGAATCGACTAAATAACTATTCCATTGTGATATTTTTTGGCATAGGATCTCATTGTTAAGAGAGATATGCAGAATGAATCATTATGAAAATTTATAAAGTCGGTGGTGCCGTTCGAGATAAGCTTCTAAAAAGAAGAGTAGTGGATCACGACTATGTGGTTGTAGGTGCTACTGTAGAAGAAATGCTGGCACAAGGTTATACCCCCGTAGGTAAAGATTTTCCCGTCTTTTTACACCCGCAAACTCATGAAGAATATGCCCTGGCACGAACGGAGCGTAAAGTAGCCAAAGGTTACCATGGCTTTGAATTTTATGCTGCCAGCAGTGTGACGCTTGAAGATGATCTGATCCGCCGTGATCTGACTATCAATGCCATTGCTGAAGATGAACAGGGTATCCTTTATGATCCCTATCAGGGAATTGCCGATCTCAATAACCGAGTTTTAAGACATGTATCTCCTGCATTTGCTGAAGATCCCTTACGAGTGTTGAGAGTTGCTCGCTTTGCTGCTCGTTATGCCGATTATGGTTTTACCATTGCTGAGGAAACCATGGCTATGATGCAGTGCCTTGTGGATCATGATGAAGTCGATGCGCTGGTGGCTGAACGAGTCTGGCAGGAAGTCGAAAAAGCATTGGCCGGAAACAACCCCACGATATTTTTCCAGGTTCTGAGACAATGTGGTGCCTTAGCACGTCTTTTTCCAGAAATTGAACGATTATTTGGAGTACCTCAGGCAAAACAATGGCACCCTGAAATTGATACCGGTATCCATACCATGATGGTTCTGGAACAAGCTGCCCGATTAAGTAAAGAGCCTGTGGTCCGCTTTGCGGCTCTGGTGCATGATCTGGGTAAAGGAACAACGCCTGAAAATGAGTGGCCTAAACATATTGCTCATGAATCCCGTGGTGTGCCTCTGGTTGAAGCTGTATGTCAACGCTTAAAAGTACCCAAACACTATAGCGCTTTAGCCTTATTAGTGACTGAATTTCATTTAAATTACCATCGTATTGAAGAGTTAAAAAACTCAACGGTGGTGGATTTATTGTCTCGTCTGGATGCGTTTCGTCGCCCTGAGCGTTTTGAATATTTTGTGCTGGCCTGTGAAGCGGACTCCAGAGGACGAACAGGCTATGAAAACAGTTCAGATGAGAAATCACAACTTTTCAGAGCATTGTTTCATGCTGCCGATCAGGTTAATACGAGTGAAATTGTCGCTCAGGGGTTTAAAGGACAGGAAATCTCAGAGCAATTAAGAATTAAACGCATTGCCGCGGTAAAAGCGTGTAAACAAAATGAAAATCAGTCGTCAGAAAACAGTCATCTGAGCTAATCAAAATCCGGGTTGCGCCAGGTTTTCGGCTTCACTTTCTCGGTAGGCGGGGATAATCTTAAGAATATTTTCTTTTCCCTGGGTGTCAATAAATAATCAGGCGCTTTTTAGCTTATAAAGCCATTGATCAAATGTTACCAGTATTGAATCAAATGTCGTTTTTGCTAAGATAAAAGCACTGAACGCGCCAATAGAATTCGCAATTTCATCCGCAAAGTCAAAACTTCGATAAGGTGTCATACCCTGAAGAAATTCAATGAGCATTCCCAGAAGAATCGCACTGATTAAAATGAGAATTCGGCTGCTTGATGTTTGATATAACTGCACAAACCAGCCGACCAGAATAAAATACATTAAAAAATGAACCACTTTATCGGTATGAGTGAGACTGATCGTCATTTCAGGGACTCTTAATAAAGAGCCCATAAAAATAAAGCCAATATAGAGTACTCCAAGCATGAGCCATAAACTTCTATAATGCATTTCTTTAATCGACAAAGAATGGCTTTCCTTTATAAAAATAGCCAGAATAAAATACTACCGAGAAATAATCGATAGACAATAAAAGGCATCATGCCGACACTGTCTAATAATTTTATAAAATAATGGATGCATAAATAGGCGCTGATAGCGGAGAGACCGGCACCTAGAAAAATATCCATCCAGGGAATATGATTGCTCGAATTAGCCAGTTCGACTGTTTTCATCAGGCTGGCGGTTAAAATAAGTGGAATCGATAATAAAAAAGAAAAGCGAGCTGAAGCCGTTCGACTCATGCCCATTAATAAGGCTGCTGTGATGGTAATTCCTGATCGGGATGTGCCAGGAATTAATGCCAGAGCCTGTGCGCAGCCAATGAATAAAATGATTTTTAGATTGAGTTGGTGTTCTGTTTTCAGCGCTTTTTTTTTGAGGATGTTGTTTTGTACTTTGGCATCTGCATACCAGAGAAGAAAGCCAAAAATAATGGTTGTGCAGGCAATAATAAGTGGGTTGCGCAATTGATCCGAATAACCATTGATTAAAAAACCGATGACTCCCGCTGGAATTGTGCCTAAAATGACACCCCAGGCGAGCATACTGTCACCCGTATTTTGTTTTAATCGAATGGACTTTGTCCAATCCATAAATAATGGCCGCAGATCGTTACGAAAATACCAGAGAACAGCCATTAACGTACCGAAATGTGTGGCCACATCAAAGGCTAAACCCTGATCAGTCCAGCCAGCCAATTGTGGCACAAGAATTAAATGGGCAGAACTGGAGATAGGTAAGAACTCGGTAAGTCCCTGAACCAGTGCTAAAACAATTATCTGAATAGAATCCATGCTTTTCCTAAAGCTATTCGCTCACCCTAATAAATCGCTATAAGCGGTCCTGAAAATTTTGAAACTTAAATGCGGGTAATGATAGCGTTTTGTCTTTGGCAAGTAAAATGACTTTGAATAATTCACCCATTTCCTCGGGTAAAGTCAGCATTTTTATCTGTCGGGCGATCTCTGTAAAGTGGACGATGTCATCTGGATCCAGATCTTTGGTTAACTCAACCAGACCGCCTGCCATTAAAAAATGCGCCTGAGTGGTAAAACCGCTGACGTTTAATCCGGAATCATTGGCGGCGTGGGCAATACCACTGAAATCAATATGAGCAGTAATGTCCTGCAGACCCGGCAGATAAAAAGGATCATCATGACGATGATGCTGATAATGGCACATGAGTGTGCCCATAGAACGTTGAGGATGATAATATTCTGTTGCAGTATAGCCGTAATCCACTAATAAAATGGCACCGGCAGTTAATATCTCAGCAATACTCTTTATCCAGTCAATAGCCTGTAGATTGACTTCGGTAATATAAGGCTGATCAGGTTTATCATTGAGGTGCGCTAAAGGCTTCTGTACAGCACGAATATTATCCGCTATTTTCTGTAAGCGGGGATTTTCAGGTATGTCATCCTGCCAGATAAAATTGTCCTTGCTATCCATAGCAACATAACGCTCAAGTATTTGTTCCGGTTCTAATCTGAGCAGATGTACCGGCATTGCATCCAGCAATTCATTGGCAAGCACAATACCGGAAAAGGGTTTTTCCGGCAGGCAATCCAGCCACACAAAACGTTCATAAAGATGGGGTAAACGCGCTTTAATCGCTTGCTGCTGGCGATCACGCAGTTCAGCACTTAATTCTAAAATAAGATACTGTTCGGGAAGTTGTACCTGTCTTTCCAGCTCAAGCACCAGCTCAATGGCCATGATCCCCGATCCTGCACCGACTTCTAACAGAATATGCTGTTCAGTCTGCTGCATAATATGAATACATTGCAATGCCAGACATTGAGAAAACAGCGGAGATATCTCTGGTGCTGTAATAAAATCACCCTGTTTACCAAACTTTTTCAACCCCGCACTATAATAGCCCAGTCCTGGTGTGTAGAGAGCCTGATTCATATAGTCTGCGAAAGTGATCTGTCCACCTTGAGCTTTGATGGTCTGCTGTATTAATTGTTTTAATTGATCACTATGTGCTTTGACTTCGGTCGATGGTTCAGGGAAGGAGCCATCGGCCTTTTTTTGTAAAGAGCCATCAGCAGGCTTGGATGTTGTTTGTTTTGGCATAACTGTTTTAAACTAATTGTATTAGGTGACAAGGGTGTTTATCCTGAGAGTTTATATTATGCTAGACTTATCTGCTAACATCCACAGATGAAATTAAGAAATGTCTTTAATATACACATTAGCCATCATTTATTAGAATACGGTTTATTCGAAAAGAAACAGACCTGACGGGAATTAGAGTTTATGCAAACAATTGATGAGATGCTAAAAAGTGATCTGACGGATAAAGTGGCATTGATCACCGGCGGAGTACAAAGAGTGGGTGCAATGACTGCACGTTTGCTGCATGCAGCAGGCGCAAACCTGGTTTTACATTATCGTCACTCTCGACAAAGTGCGCTGGAATTGCAGGCAGAACTCAATGACAAGCGTAATCACTCAGTGATTCTTATTCAGGCTGAATTGCTGGAAACGGTTAAACTAAAAGGCATCATTAGCAAAAGTATTGAGCAATGGGGACGTCTGGATATACTGATAAACAATGCGTCCAGTTTTTATCCAACGCCGATGGGCACAGTGACTGAAAATGACTGGGATGATTTAATGGGGAGTAATATGAAGGCGCCATTCTTTTTATCCCAGGCAGCAGCCCCTCACCTTGAAAAATACAATGGCTGTATTATTAATATTGTTGATATTCATGCACAAAGACCCATGGAAGGACATAGTGTTTATAATATGGCTAAAGCGGGTTTGGCGATGCTGGTCAAAACACTGGCCTTTGAGCTGGGACCAAAAATTCGAGTAAATGGTGTTGCACCGGGTGCCATCATGTGGCCGGCCCAGGAAATGGATGATTTAACCAAACAGCGTATTGTGTCGAGAACCTATCTGAAACGCAAAGGCTCGGCTGAAGACATTGCGAAAACCGTCTTATTTCTGGCTGCTAATGCCGACTATATTACCGGACAAATTATCGCCGTTGATGGCGGGCGTTCATTGTATTTATGAAGAATAATGCTGTTAAGTTAATCAACTTACAACAGACTATCCTAACAACCTATACCAGGGACAAACTATGACTAGAGAAATTATTTCAACCGATAAAGCACCGCAGGCAATTGGTACTTATTCACAAGCCGTTAAAGTAGCCAATACTGTTTATCTGTCAGGGCAGATCCCATTGATTCCGGAAACCATGGAAATGGTTGATGGTGATATGGAAGCACAAATTGTTCGAGTGTTTGATAATTTAACCGCAGTGGCTCAGGCGGCGGGTGGCGATTTGAGTGATATTGCAAAATTAAATATTTTTCTGACCGACCTCAGTCATTTTCCACTGGTCAATGAAGTGATGGCTCGATATTTTTCTCAACCTTATCCTGCCAGGGCAGCGATTGGTGTTGCTTCATTACCTAAGGATGCCGGTGTGGAGATGGACGGTGTAATGGAGCTGGGTTAATAGCAGCAAGCGGCTAAAAGCTTTCCACGGTATAACGCCGGATGCTTAAACTGTCACTCCAATAATCTGCAGGGAACCCGGCCTTGCGTTTAAGCTGCTGCAAAAATTCTTCTGCTGTGGGTAATTGCTCCCAAACGGAGGGTAGGAAAGTACCCTGCTGGTTCTGGTCAGACAGAACCAGACCATCAATACCGGGTCGAATTTGTGTTAATAAATCCGCTTCTGAATTAAACGCCATAGGGCTGGTATCACTTAATATTGAGAGGTGGTAATCAAGCTGAGAAAATTCTGCCTGACGAAGAGCCGGAAAGCGCGGATCGGAAAATGCAGCAGCATAGGCATTATGAGAAATATCATCCACCAGTGCTCGAAATGGCTTGAGTGTACCGATGCAGCCACGTAATTGTTTATTAATGTTCAAAGTGACAAAAGTGGCTCGTTTCTGCTGAAGATGTTCAGCATAATCGTTAAGCGTGACGGCGAGCGGGTGTTGCTGTGTGAGCCCCGTTTGAATGGATTTTTGGGCAATATCATGCAGTATTTGTTGTTCTTCTTGAGAGTACATTGTCAATACCAGGTGTTATTTACTCGGAGAAAAAAGTCCATGCGCCATAACCCACGACTCGATCCCTGGTACCGGCAGTATCACCAGAGTTGCGTAAATCCAGTGTTTGAATCTGTAAGTGATGTTTTTTTGCACTGAGCAGCATGCCAGCTATGCCAGAACGTCCGCAGGCTTGTTCGTAGTGAATATTTTGCGGATTAAAGGCTTCTATTGATTGACAGGTTGCCTGATCGCAACGTTTTGCTTTGTCATAATCTAAATAGTGGCTTAAATCAGAGCTGATTAAGATTAAAGTATGTTCATCCTGCCATAAGCTTTCAATGACATCGCTCACTTGCTGATCATCGATCTGACCAATAACCAGCGGTACTAAAGTAAAATTGGTGAGTATTTTTTGCAAAAAAGGTAATTGTACTTCAAGACTATGTTCCTGATTATGAGCTTCATCATAGGTCTGTACATAGGGGAATTGATTTAATTGTTCTATTGTTTTCTTGTCTAAAGGTATTATTCCTAAGGGTGTTTGAAAGGCATTAAGAGAACTCGTGGCAATGCCCAGTAATGGCGTTCGATGTGAAGGACCTAATAGAACCACTTTTGATATTTGCTCTGCAAAAGGGATTAATTGCTTATAAGCACTGGCTGCAATGGGTGCAGAATACATATAACCCGCATGGGGAACAATCATGGCTAATGGTTGCTTGTCCGTTGCTTTAACGTCACAATTATTGAGATAGGCTTGTACTGCTGAATCCAGTTCAGCACTGTCATCGGGGTAAAAACTACCGGCTACAGCAGGTTCTCTTATCTCTGTCTGCAAGTTCATTTGTCATTTAACCATTTTAACTAGTGTTGATTCTATTAAATATAGAACATATTTGTGATCATGGAAGCTTTAGGAGATGAAAAATAAAAATTAGATGAAAACAGAGCCATTATTGGGCTTGATATTAATATAATAACGCAAGATAAATGAAAAATTTTTACATGAATAAATGATAGTTTTAGCTCAAATACTATGTATTGAGCGAGAATATTTGCTTAAGCTATGTTATTCTAAAAGAGTATTAGAACTATCAGATAATTCTTTTTAAGGACATCAAAAGTAAATTGATATGGAAACAGAAGTTATTGATATTGAAAGCCTCAAGTTTTTTACTCCTTTCCAGTCCCTTTCTGATAAACAGCTTGATTACATTGCGGTTAACGCTCAGGTAGTTAAGATACGTTCTGATAAGACGATTATCGATTTAGATTCTAAATCATCTCATAAATACCTCCTGCTTGAAGGCTCTTTGAAACTTCGTGCTTTTGATGGTTCACTGAGTACGATTGAAGCCAATACTGAACGAGCTAAAAATCCAGTTGCCCAATTAAGGCCCAGTCGTTATCACGTGAGCACCAGCTCACCCTGTAAGATACTCGTTTTAAAAGAAGACTGTCTTAATACGGCTATTGAGCAATCAGACGTCAGCTCTTCATTTAGTCTTAATGAAACGGTGCTGGATGATGAACATGAGGAAGACCGAATTCTTTATGAACTGATTCTGGAATTACAACAGGGTAACTTTGTGCTGCCCAGTTTACCTCATATTGCGATGCGTATTCGTGAAATCATTGCTGATGAAAATTCCTGTGCCAATGATATTGCTAAAGTAATTATGACTGACCCTGCCATTGCGGCAAAAATAATTAAAGCGGCTAATAGTGCTTTATATCAGAGACATAAAAAAGCAGAAGATTGTAAAACTGCAGTGGTTAGTTTGGGCACTAAAGTAACAACACAGCTGGTGACGGCCTTTACTTTAAAGGAATTATTTAAAACACCTAATGAAATGTTGAAAAATCGTATGAAAAAGCTGTGGGAACACAGTATTGAGATTGCATCAATCAGCTATGTTTTAGCCAAAGTGACACCTGGCTTTAATGCCGAACATGCGATGTTGGCGGGGTTAATTCATGATATTGGAAATGTCGCCATATTGAACAAGGCTCAGGATCACCCTCTCATTATGGATAGTGAAAAGCATCTGGATAAAATTATTAATAAAATGCATGCTCAGGTCGGCAGTTCAATTCTAAGACGTTGGGATTTTTCTGAAGATTTCATTAAAGTCGTCGAAGAAACAGAAAACTGGATGCATGATGATAGTGACAAGTCAGATCTGGTGGATATTATCAATATGGCACACCTGCACAGTTATATTGGCTCACCTAAACAAAGAGAGGTCCCTATTATTGATCAGACGCCAGCATTTCATAAGTTAGCACTCGGTAAACTGACCCCTAAGTTGAGTATTAAAGTGTTGGAAAAGGCAAACGAAAAAATTGAAGACACCAAATCGCTTTTAAGTTTATAAAATAGCGGGACTGCCTGTAAGGTTACCAGTTAAAATCAATTTTTTCCAGGATGCCTGCATTATCTGTGTTTCGTAGCTGCTGCCACATTTTGGACATTGTTTGTCTGGTTTGGGGATGAATTAAGTCAGGTGCTAAATCGACCAGAGGAGCGAGAACAAAGGCGTATTTTTCAATTTCATCTCTTGGTACGCTGATACCATTATTATCAATAATCGCTTGATCGTATAATAGCAAATCAATATCCAGAGTTCGTGCAGAAAATTTTTCCTGGCCTCTGCGGCGACCATTGTGGTGTTCAATTTCTTTGAGTTTTTGTTCTACTTCGACCGCTGATAAATTGGTCAGAAAACTGGCGACCAGATTCAAAAAATCATCGCCGTCAAAACCAATAGCCTGTGTTTTATAGACGGGAGAAAGAAGTAAATGACACTGTTCACCAAAGGCATTTTGTAAAGATTGCACGGCAAGTCGTATGTGTTTTTCCTGCTCAATATTGCTGCCAATGCCAACATAAACCAAGTGTTTGCTCATTTTTAATTTGCTCTTTTATTAAGGTCTGTAAACTTTTTGTCTCTCAATGATAACGCCGACACCAATTGCTTCATCAACCGCATCTGGTTTGTTCAGTTTTATCCTGACCCACTGGCCCATAAACTCATGAAGAATGATACGGCTTACTTCTTCAACAAATGATTCCACCAGTTGATATTGATGTTGTTTTGCTAACGTCTTCATTCGTTCACAAACACTAAAATAGTCAATACAGTCTTTAATGTTATCGCTGTCTGCTGCTGCTTTTATGGAGCAGCCAATTTCTATATCTAGAATAATGGCTTGTTCTTTTTCTCTTTCCCAGGCATGAATGCCAATGATTGTATTGAGTTTGAGTTGTTTAATAAAAACAATATCCATGTCATCTATCCAAATAATTTTTCTTACTATCACAGTGCACTGATAAGCAAAGCCCTTGATAACCAGAGTCATTGTAACCAGAGTCACTCAATCGACGAATTAAACTAGTACCTAAACACATTAATTTTGACCGATTAACTTTTCATATGCCCGATTCAACTTACTTCGGGCACCATCCACATTAAACATC